>JBCNVJ010000165.1:0-12370 GCA_039630255.1 Fervidobacterium sp.
GGAGCCATGTATTAATTGACTTACATTTTTTCAAGGAGTGAAAAAATTGCCAGGAAGTAGCGTAACGATAGTTGATGTTAATAAATACTACGACGATTTTCATGTACTGAAAAATATAAATTTAGAGATCAAAGAAAACGAGTTCTTTTCTCTTCTTGGTCCATCCGGATGTGGTAAGACTACTTTATTGAGAATTATAGCTGGACTTGAGGATGTAGACACTGGTGATGTGCTTTTAGATAAAAGGAGTATTTTGCACCTTCCTCCCAACAAAAGACCAATTAATACAATTTTTCAGAATTATGCTCTATTTCCACATTTAAATGTTTATGAGAATATTGCTTTTCCACTTCGACTTAAAAAGCTTTCCGAGATCGAAATCAAAGAGAAGGTTGAATGGCTTTTGGGTTTGGTTAGGTTGGAAGAACATTCAAAAAAGAAGCCTTCCCAGTTGTCCGGTGGTCAAAAGCAGAGAGTCTCCTTAGCTCGCGCGCTTGCAAATGAACCAAGAGTGTTGTTACTTGATGAACCAATTAGCGCACTTGATGCGAAACTTCGTCAAGAATTGCTTATAGAGCTTGATAATTTGCACGATAAAATAGGCATAACCTTTATATACGTTACACATGATCAATCTGAGGCAATAAGCGTTTCAGATCATGTTGCAGTTATGAACAATGGAGTAATTGTTCAGTACGGCACCCCGTATGAAATATACGAAAGCCCTGCAAATTCTTTTGTTGCAACTTTCATTGGAGAGACAAATTTAATGAAAGGTGAGGTTACCAAACTGCTTTCCGAATCTTATGCTGTTGTTGAATTTCCATCCTTAGGAGAAATCATTTGTTACCGTGACAAACCAGTTAAGGAAAAAGATTATGTACTTGTGACTCTTCGCCCAGAGAAGATAAGAATAACTCATTCAAAGCCCAATTTTTCTGAAAACACTATAACTAACGTTGTTCACGGGTTTGTTGATGAAACTATATATATGGGGTACCAAACGAAATACTTTGTAAGAACAGATGAAGGGTACATATTGAAAGTTTACAAACAACATGTGAGTTATTTACTTGACGAAAAGATAATTCAATGGAAAGATGAAGTTTTCTTGTATTGGAATCCAGATGATAGCTATATAGTGGAGGTAGAACAGGATTGAAAGGATCAAGATTATTAAAAGGCTTTGAGTCTTATGGTTATATCTACCTCATTTGGCTTGTTATGTTTTTTCTTGTTCCAGTCCTTGTAATTTTAACTTACAGTTTTTTGACCCGTGATTTTCAAGGTGGAGTTAAGCCGTTTTTTTCATTGAACGGTTACAAAGATATATTGAATACTACATACTTTGAAGTTTTCATTAGAACGGTTTTTGTATCACTTATTTCTGCCTTAGTTTCGATACTTATTGCTGTGCCTGTCTCATATTATATTGCTTATAGTAAGTTGAAAAATCTGCTTTTACTGTTAGTGATAATCCCATTTTGGACTAACTCTCTAATTAGAATATATGCATGGATTTTCATATTAGGTAACAACGGATTGATAAATCAGATGTTAATAAAGCTTGGTTTTGTTGAAACGTACATCAGGTTTATGTATAACAACTTTTCAGTTATTTTAGTGCTGGTTTATACATATCTTCCGTTTGCAATTTTACCACTTTATTCATCAATAGAAAGGTTAGAAAAACCGATCTTTGAAGCTGCAATGGATTTGGGTTGCACTAAGAGGCAAGTTTTTTTTAAAGTATTGCTACCAAATATAAGACAAGGTATTGTTTCTGCATTTGTTTTTGTTTTTATCCCGGCTCTTGGAACGTATGCAGTTCCGGAGCTTGTGGGTGGTAAAGAGTCAAGACTCATTGGAAACGAAATTGCAAGACAACTTACAACTGCAAAAAATTGGCCCGCAGCAGCTGCAATATCTTCTTTACTTTTGGTAATTACAATAGTTGTTGTTTTGATATTCATGTACGGAGGCGGAAAGCGTGAAGCCAGGTAAGTTTTCAAAATTTGTTCTTTTGCTAACGCTTTTATTCTTTTACGTTCCTATAGTTGTACTCGTTGTTTTTTCATTTAACTCTTCAAAATCACCAGAATGGACAGGATTTAGCATGCGTTGGTATTATCAATTATTTACATCCTCAGAACATATTTGGAGGACGTTTGTAAATTCCGTAATAGTAGGCATTTCGGCAAGCCTATTTTCTGTGATTATAGGAACGCTTGGAGCTATAGCTGTATACCTTGGATCAGAAAGGTTCAGAAAATTGATGTGGACGACAACTTATATACCATTTGTTGTACCTGATATTATAATTGGAGTTTCGTTACTGATTTTTTTCACCGCTATTCGTCTAAAGCTGAGTTTGTTTACCATATTCTTAGCACACGTAACGTTTTCCATTCCTTATACTATGATGATAATCCTCACAAGATTACAGGATTTTGATAAAAGCATCATAGAAGCATCATACGATTTAGGTGCAACAAAGTTTATTACTTTAAGAAAAGTTATAATTCCTGTGGCTTTGCCAGGTGTAATTGCAGCGTTTTTCATGGCCTTTACGCTCTCAATAGATGATTTTGTCATCACGTTTTTTGTTGCTGGACCGGGTTCGACAACTTTGCCATTGCAAATATTTTCCATGGTCAGGTTTGGAATCTCCCCTGTGATAAATTCTATATCGACACTACTTCTTGTTGGAACAGTAATCATAAGTATTTTCTTAAGAAGGTATGTAAGGTATATAATTTAATTTAGAAACAACATCAGAAAACAGAATGAAACAGATAACAATCGTTTGTATGCCAAGTGTGAAAAGTGGAAAGGAGGTAAGAACTGTGGTTCATGAAGATCTCAAGTTTTATGTGGAAAGGGTTAAGAGGTCTGCAGAATACGTAAAGAGTAAGATAACAGAAACACCCGAAGTTTGTGTTGTACTTGGTTCTGGTTTGCATGGTATTGCTGAAAGTGTTCAAAACCCCATTAAAATTTCGTACAAAGATATTCCAGAATTTCCAGTTTCAACAGCACCAGGTCACAAAGGAGAGTTGGTATTTGGGAAATTGAACGATAAGAACGTTGTACTTATGAACGGAAGATTTCACTATTACGAAGGTTACCATATGAGAGATGTAACATTTGGAGTTCGTGTGATGCAACAGCTTGGTGTAAAATATCTTTTCATCACAAACGCAGCCGGTGGTTTGAATCCTGAATTTGAAGTTGGAAGACCTATGATCATTACTGACCATATAAATATGATGGGTGATAATCCTCTAATAGGTCCAAATGTACAAGAATGGGGTCCAAGGTTTCCTGATATGTCAAACGCATATGATAAGTCTTTAAGAGAAACGGCAAAGCAAGCTGCAAGCGAGCTAAATATTCCTATTTATGAAGGTGTTTATGTTGCTGTGGCAGGTCCGAATTTTGAAACTCCTGCCGAGCTTAGAATGCTGCGTTGGATGGGAGCCGATGCCGTTGGAATGTCAACAGTACCAGAAGTTATTGTAGCGGCACACGCTGGTATAAAAGTTCTTGCAATTTCGGCTATCACTGACAGAGCAGTTCCAGATGATTTAAAACCACTTACAGCTGAAGAAGTATTGGAAGTTGCACACAGAACAGGGCAAATGATAGCTAAGATCCTGGCGGAAGTTGTGAAAAGAATTTAGGAAGGTGAATTCATGTCAATCAAAACACGGCTTATAATTTTGTCCATTTTGCTGGTAACGATTCCATTAACACTCTCCATAATCTTTACAGTTTTCAACATAGCCTCAGAAACAACCAGGATTGAAAAGGATGTTAAAAAACAAATTGGTGATCCAAAGGTCGTATTTAAGGACTTTTTTGATAGATTCTCAAATGAACTGCAAAAACATATAGAAGGTTACAATGAGAAACTTAAAAGTTCTGTTGAAAAACAGAAAGAGTCTGTAGACAAAGCTTTTGAAAATGTTTACCTTTCAACTCTTGAGAAAGAATCTGAATCGGTTAAAAACATAGTAGAGAATTTGATAAAAAATAGATTGTCGATAATCGAAAATATAGCCAAGGTCGGTGCTTCATCAAAAGATGTTGTAAACGCAGCAGAGCAAAAAAATCTAAGTGTTTCTGAAAGAAGAGGTTTACTTAACAACTATGTTGAGAGGGCGCTATTTGATTACATTAGTTTGTGGACCATCGATAACAATGAACCAAAGGTTAAGATAAGGCCTTTTTATCCTTCCAACGGTAGGTATTTTGTTGAGTACGCTTATTCATTGGCGCCAGGTTTATCAATTAGTGAATACAAAGACTTTGAATTTGCTGAAGAACTAAAGAAAAGAATGGAAAAAATATTGTCAGCAGCTTCTGCTTACGCTGAGGTTTTTCTTTACAATGGTCAAAAGGATATATATGCAATTGCTATCCAACCAGTCATGCATCCCCAACTTGGGAACACAGTAAATGGATTCGTAGTGGCTGTTGGAAAGATCGGTGAAACATTTTTAGACGAAGTAAAAAGACTTACAAATGCAGAGCTTACAATATACGTAAACCAGAAGGCAATGGCAACTACCAAGGTTGATGCATCTGGTGCCAGAGCGATCGGCAGTCAAGAACATACAGAGGACAAATATTCTTTTTCAGTTGGAAGTGATAATTACTTTGCAAAAAAATACGATCTCAACATATCTGGAGTTTCACTTGCTAAGTTAGAAGTTGCAATTCGAACAGAAAGTGTTAAGTCTCAATTCGAAATACCAGAACCAGAAAGATTTGTACTCCCTGATATCAAATTGCCAGAAATTGACGTTAAGGTAGATTTCAAACTCACGAGGTTAGTTTTATCCAATATTTTAGTAGGTACAGTAATCTTAGTGTTTGCGATAATTATTACCATTCCTCTTGTAAACTCGATTTCAAAAGATATATTAAATTCAGCACATATGATTGAAAAATTTGCGGATGGTGAGCTTATAAGTGTGGATGTGCATGCCACAGGTGAATTTGAAAGGGTCATTTCTTCTCTCAAGAAATTATCGCAGAATTTGAAAAACTACGCTGATGATATGAAACGTAGTTCTCTTGAACTGAACAGCGAAGTAGATCAGATAACACAGACAAACGAAGTGCTTAATAAATCCGTGAATAAGTTCCAGCAATTTGTGCAAAGCTATGTATCAAACGTAGATGAGACAAAAAATAAAATTATTTCATTGCAAAAAACACTCGATAACTCCATAGAAAGTACAAATAAAATGGCTGTCCGACTAGCTGAGTTATTAAAAGATGTAGAAAATACTCAGGGCGAGATATTGAAAAATGTTGTACTAATTGAAGAGATGAGCGATTCTGTGAATTCTAACATCGAAGTATTCGAAAAATTTAGCAATACAGTGAAGAGAACCATTGAAAAGTTTGCAACTATAAAGAATGCAATTACAAAGATTCAAAATGTGGCTTCTCAAACTAATCTTTTGGCTTTGAACGCTGCAATTGAAGCTGCAAGGGCAGGAGAAGCTGGTAGAGGGTTTGCTGTAGTTGCAGATGAGGTAATGAAACTTTCCGTTGAGATAAACACACTTTCCAAAAACCTTGTGAAAGAAGTGGACACGTATACGAACGGTTTGCAAGAGCTCGACAGCCTCTACGTAAGTTCAGGTGAGAAATTTCAAAAACTAAGACAAGCAAAAGACGAATTTTCAACAAACTATTACACCGTTATAGAAAAAATACAAGTCGTTGGTTCTCTGAGTGCACAGATAAGTGTTCAGATTCGTGAAAACACAAGGGCATTTCAGGATATTGAGCAGTTGATGAACGAGGTCTCAGATTCTATTCTAAGATCTTCAAGTGAATTGAATCAAATAAACGATGAATTCAACAGTCTTACAAAAACCTTTTCGGAACTTTTCAATAGTTCGCAAAAGCTAAAAGAAATATCCTTCAGAATGGAAGAAATAGCTAAGTGGTTTAAATAAGTAAAAAATTTTCAAATGCGATGGCTCCAGTGATGTAAACTGGAGCCATCTTTTTAGAAGGCAAAAATTATGATATAATCATCCTTAGAATCCACAAGACAATGAGGTGAAACTTTGGAGAGAGATACCATAGTTGCCCTATCAAGCCCACGTGGCACAGGAGCAATAGCCGTTATAAGACTTTCTGGGGAAAAGGCCCTTGAGTTTTTAAAAAAAACTTTGAAAGGTGATTTAGCACTAAAAAACATAAAAGAAAGAAGGACTTACTTCGCTAATCTGTACGATGTTGATGGCGAACTTCTTGATGAAGTTATATTTGTTTATTTCAAATCTCCAAAAAGTTACACCGGAGAAGACATGGTTGAGATTTATTGTCACGGTGGGGTGCTCATAACAGATAGGATTATCAATAACTTTATCAAACTTGGAGCTCGTTTGGCTGAGAATGGTGAATTCACGAAGCGAGCCTTTTTGAATGGAAAGATTGACTTGATAAAAGCTGAGTCGATACTGCAGGTAATAGAAGCTAAGAGCGAAACAAGTCTGAGGTTAGCACTGGATAATTTAAAAGGTAAACTCTCTCTGGAAATAGAATCTTTGAGAACAAGAATAATAGATATACTCTCAAAAATAGAAGTATCAATTGACTATAGCGATGACATAGATGTACCAATTGACGAGATATTTAGAGATTTAAGTGAAGTTAAAGATTATTTAACCGAAAAACTTAAACATGCCGATAGAGGGTTACACCTTTCAACAGGTGTTACAATGACGATCGTTGGTAAACCTAACGTAGGAAAAAGTACACTACTAAATAGGTTACTTGTTGAAGATAGGGCCATAGTGACCGATATACCCGGTACAACAAGAGATGTTATCAAAGGCGAGATAAAAATAAAAGGTGTGCACTTTGTGATCTCAGATACGGCCGGTATTAGACAAACAAGTGATAGAGTGGAACAAATTGGTATAGAAAAGGCTTTGAAAGAAGCAGAAAAATCAGACATTGTAATCTTTTTGCTTGATGCAACAACTGGGTTTACGGAAAATGATGAATATATAAGTAAAATAATAAAAAATGAGCGTGTTTTGTATGTTTGGAATAAGGTAGATGTAGGTGACAAAATAGTCGAGCTTGGTAACAACGTGAAGATAAGCGCGGTAACCGGAGATGGAATACGTGAGCTTGAAGAGCGTATTATTGAAATGGTAACTCCTTTGATACGAGATGGAGAACTGTCTCACATAACTTCAAAAAGACAACTTGAGTACATGAAAAAAGTGAAATTACATCTGGATAAATGCATAAACGGTTTGAAAAACGGTCTTCCGTTGGATATAGTTTCTATAGATTTGAGAGAAAGTTTAATCATACTAGATGAAATAACCGGTAGAAGTTTTAAAGAGGATTTAATTGATAATATCTTTTCAAAATTCTGCGTAGGAAAATAAAAAAAGCGGGCCAAACATTGACCCGCATAAAGCCGTGGGGGGTGTATCTCAAGGGGGATAGGGGGTTCTCTAAGGATATTCTATCACTTTTTGTGTTAAATTGTTAGCACTTTGAACTATAATATAAGCATACAGTTGTGTTAAGATACTCTTACTTAGTTCCGTTACACTTTGGTCTTTTAGAAATTTGTCTCTTGCTTCTGATTTCTACTTTTTAGACAATGTACATGACAAAATCGTTCAAATGAATTTCGAAATTTTTGAAAAGTTCTAAAAAGCACCAAGAATATAGCTTTTATTTAGCTAGCTTTTTATATCATCAACAATTATGTTGAGGTGAGAATATGAGAGCCGATGTGGCTGTAGCGTTATTAATTGTTGCAATAGTGTTCTTAATGATTATACCAATACCAAATTTTTTACTGGATTTTTTCCAATTATTGAATATATCTGTGTCGCTTGTTTTGCTCTTCTCAACGATGTATATTACAAACTCTTTGGAACTTGCGTCTTTTCCAACACTTTTACTTGTGATAACTATATTTAGATTAGCACTAAACGTTGCATCAACTCGTGCAATATTGCTGCAAGGTCCAGAATTTGATGGTAAAGTTATATTAACTTTTGGTAATTTTGTCGTTGGTGGAAACTATGTAGTAGGTATTGTTGTCTTCCTTATACTTGTTATAATCCAATTTGTAGTCATAACTCGGGGTTCGGAAAGAATTGCCGAAGTTGCGGCACGTTTTACACTTGATGCAATGCCTGGAAAACAAATGAGCGTTGATGCGGACCTTAACGCTGGTCTTATAACAGAAGATGAAGCAAGACGTAGACGCGAACAGATAAGAAGAGAAGCCGATTTTTATGGAGCAATGGACGGTGCATCAAAATTTGTTCGCGGCGATGCTATCGCAAGTATAATAATTACAATAGTCAATAGTCTTGGTGGTATAATTATTGGTGTTTTGATGCACCAGATGGGATTTGCTGATGCGGCCAAAACTTTTTTACTTTACACAGTGGGAGATGGACTTGTTAGTCAGCTGCCAGCATTAATGGTCTCAACGGCGACCGGAATCTTAGTTTCAAGGAGCGCCGCAGAAGATAACTTGGGTGCAGAACTTATAAAAGAACTCTCCAGTGAAAAGCGTGTAATTGTACTCACTGGAATTATTGTTATCTTTCTTGGTCTTGTAACTCCACTACCAACTTTTACAAGTTTGTTGATAGGTGGGCTTTTTCTTGCGGTAGGTTTGTTTATCAAAGGCAAAGAGAAAGAACCGCAAATTGTTTCTGCAGGTGCTCCAGCTGGCGTTCCACCAACCCCTTCTGGCCCTGTACTTTCGACTCCAGAAGAGGTTTCCGAGGTAATTCAATCTGATACCGTTGAGATCAACATCGGTTATGGACTGTTACCTTTAGCTGACATTTCTCAGGGTGGAGATATGCTTGAACGTCTGACAATGATTAGACGTCAATTAGCTCAAGAACTTGGTCTTGTACTTTCACCAATAAGAGTAAGAGATAGTGTTGTACTTAAGCCAAACGAATATGCTATTTTCATAAGAGGTGCGCAAATAGCCAAATATGAACTCATACCTAATCGACTCCTTGCCATAAATCCTGGCTTTGTAACTGAGAGAATTGCAGGGATTGAAGTTAAAGAACCTGCATTTGGTTTACAGGCTTTTTGGATAGACGAAATGAAAAAAGGAAGAAGCAATTCAAAAAGGATATACTGTTGTTGATCCGCCAACTGTTTTTGCTACTCATATCACCGAAATTCTTCGAAGATATGCACCAGAATTGCTTGGAAATAGGGAATTTCAACTCTTGGTGGATGGACTTAGAAATAAGTTTGATAAGCTTGTGGATGATGTTTTTAGCGTTGTTAAACCATCTTCAGTTAAAAAGGTTCTTCAAGAATTACTCAGAGAGAGTATTTCAATACGAAACTTACCATTTATATTTGAGTTGATATTAGACAACGCAGATAAAGCGCGTGATATAGAGTCTTTAACTGAGTTTGTTCGCAGAGGATTGAAAAGACAGCTGGCATCAAGATTAGTTGCACAAGACGGACAAATTCATGCTGTGGCACTCGATACTGAACTTGAAAGAAATCTTACTGAATCTATTAAAGAAAGCGAAGAAGGGAGATACATAAGTATAAATCCTCAGATAATGCGCGAGATAGTTGAAAGAATATCTGCAGAACTGGAGAGTTTGATGCGTAAGGGATATTTACCAATAATTGTTGTCTCTGGTACAATTCGTCCGTACATATCTAAGATGATAAGTAGGTTTATTCCTGGTGTAGCTGTTATAGCCTTTGAAGAGATACCAGAAGATATCAACCTTTCAGTTGAAGGTGTGGTGAGAATATGATCGTTAAAAAGTACATTGTAAGTGATATAAAAGAAGCGTTTGAAAAGATACGTATTGAATTAGGCAAAGATGCGGTCATACTCAGTACGAAAAAGATAAAAAAGGGTGGATTTCTAGGAATAGGTGCGAAAACTTACATAGAGGTAACTGCGGCCGTTTCTGATAAGAAAGAACAACAAAGTGAAGATAAAGGTCAAATCTACAAATTACAGGAACTTCTCTCGAAGAACAGACAGTCAAATGTACAAGGTAGTGAAGAGTTAACTGAACTGAAAAAAATGATGGTGGAATTGAAATCAATGATATCAGCTCAAAGAAGTGACGAACCACAGTGGGTACAAGATCTAAAAAAGGCTTTTAAAAAACAAGACATAGACGATGAAATTTCGGAGAAGCTTATTGAGTACACAAAGGTTAAATATCATCAGTTGGATTTCTCAAACGAGAACACAAGGTTAATTCTTTCGGAGATGCTTCTTCCTTTCATCAACACGTCAGTTCCAGAACTTAAAGGCAAGGTGTTATTCGCAGGTCCAACTGGAGTTGGTAAGACTACCACACTTGCTAAGCTAGCTGCAAAACTAAAGTTAAATGAACATAAAAGAGTTGGAATAATTACACTTGACACTTACAGAATAGCAGCAGTTGATCAATTAAAAACTTATGCAATGTTGCTTGACGTACCTATACGTGTGGCTTATACACCAAAAGAGGCAAAGTTGGAAGTTGAGGCTTTAAGCGATTATGATGTCATATTGATAGATACAGCTGGAAGAAGTCAAAAGAACGAACTTCACATGGCAGAAATAAAAGCTATGACCGAGGTTATATCCCCAGATTTCACTTTCTTGATACTCGGCATGCAATACAGAACAGAAGACGTAAGAGAGATTCTATCAAAATTCTCAATACTTTCGCCAACCCATATTATTCTCTCTAAGATGGATGAGACATCTGCTTTTGGACATTTTGTTAACGTACCAGCAATTTTAAGAGCTCCAATAGCCTTTGTTACAAACGGTCAACGTGTACCAGATGATATATTTGAAGCAAACAGTAGGGAATTAGCTACTCTATTATCACGAGAGGTGTTAAGACATGCAAGATCAAGCCAGTAGTCTTAGATCTGGACAAATAATAGCGGTTGTCAGTGGTAAAGGAGGAGTTGGAAAAACATTACTTGCAACCAATCTTTCAGCAGTTTTCGTCGAGAGTGGAAAAAGAACACTCTTACTCGATGCTGATGTTGGGTTCACAAACGCGGATATACTGCTCGGAGCGTTTCCAAGGTACACAATAAAAGACTTCGTAAACCATAAATGTTCGATGGAAGATTTATTGATTAAGACACCATATAACATAGATTTAGTTTCACTTGGAGGGGATGTAAGTGACATACTGACTGCAAATGAGTTTGTTTTAAAAGAGTTTGTAACTCACTTTTTGAGTGTTTTAGATGATTACGATGTGGTTGTTATGGATATGCCGCCTGGTTTTTCTGATGATTATATGCCATTTTTAGCCTTGGCACAAGATTTTGTTATACTCACCACAATTGAACCAACGGCTGTTGTTAATACATATACTATGGTAAAATTGCTTAACGTAAAAGGTGTAACAGGTGATAATATACACATTGTGGCAAACATGGTTCAAGATGTTAAGGAAGCTGCGAAACTTATGGAGCGGTTTATAGCGGTTGTTGAGAAATTCATTAACAACAAGGTTTCATCTGTGACTATCATGAGGGAACACCCCTTGGTCTTGCGTAGTATTTACGAACGGACTCTCTTTGTAAAAAAATATCGCAACATACAACCTTCGTTTTCTGTCATGCGTGTGGCTTCGAGTCTACTAAAAGAACAGATCCCACCAAGAGAAAGGGAAACCTTATTACAAAAGTTTATGAATTTTCTTAGGGGTGTTTGAATATGACTTTGGAAGAATACGTGAATACAAATTTGTACAACGCAATACTAAGAGGCTTTACTAAGAATGGAGAGTTAACTTTGAGATTAAAAGGTATTGAAAAAAGAAACATCAAAGTTTCTTTTTTGTCCTTTACCACTGTACCTGATATACTAAGAATTGATATACCAATTGAAGGTATTGTTTTAACCTTTGTCGGGAGACTTTCCCACATAGAAGGGGAAGTTTACACTTACACAGCATTTGAAAAGGTTGGAATACTTCAAAGAAGATCAAAACCAAGGTATGCTTCCTTCGAAGCATGTGAAATTTTTAAGTTTAGGACGATTATAATAGACGTATCTGAAAACGGTTGCCAAGTAATATCTGAGTACAAACCGAAGCTCAGAGAAGAGATAGAGTTAAAATTAGAAGAAGGGTTAGAAAAAGGTATCGTAATGTGGTACGTTGAGGAAGAGGAAAGTTTCAGATACGGTGTTTATATACCTGATCCTAAGCATGTGTGGAATAAGATCTGCTCAAAATACGTTCAAATAGGAGAGAAGTTGTAATGCCTTATGTTGAACTGCTGGATGCTACTAAAGCGATAAAAGTCGGACTACCTGCGAATATATCTA
>JBCNVJ010000166.1:0-4761 GCA_039630255.1 Fervidobacterium sp.
TAAGTAGCGAACAAACAAAAATAATATCAGAATTTCTAAGAAGTTCTTCCAGACTAACCTTTCTGGCACCGCAAGCCTTTGTTCTTTCACCATCAATAAAGGGGTCATAAGCAACAACTTTTGCACCAAAACCAAAGTTCATAATTTCCCCGACTCTACTTCCTATATTTCCAAATCCAATGATGCCAACAACTTTATCTTTCAGCTCTATTCCAAAAAATTTTTGTCTTTCGGACCATTTTCCTACACGTACACTTTCATAAGCTTTTGGAACCATTCTTATGACAGACATACAAAGAGCTACAGCATGCTCAGCAACTGCCTCTTTTTCAATCGATCCATCAACTTTAGTTACAATCGTTTCACTTTCAGAAGCGCTAATTATATCTATATTGTCATACCCAAGACCATGTCGAGAAATAAGAATAGTTTCGTCCTTATTATTGAAAAATTCCTTATCAAAAAATGGAGTAGTACTGGCGATTATATATTTGCATCCATACAATAATTGAGCCAATTCCTTTCCTGGTATTTTTGCTGGTACTTCAAACTTAACTACTTCAAATTTTTCAGCGAGTCTGCTGATATGTTCAGGAAAGTACTTTCCGAAACTACTTGAATTTACAATAGCTACTTTTTCCTTCATTCTTTTACCTCCTTACGATAGAAACTAACTAGTATAAGCAACATATTGGTATGGTGGTATGACCACTATACCATAAAATATATCACCGAGAGATGTGGTGTTCAAAGTTTTGTTTTTGGTGTTTTTCGTCCCAAGATTTACTTTATAAATTTTTTGAGTAATTATTCTCAATCTTACAATACTTTTCATGTGTTTTCAGGTAAGTTAAAAAACAAGGCAAGCATCTGCTTGCCTTTTTAGGTTATTTTTATTTATGTAAAGATTTCACTGCTTCAACATTTCACAAGATCAATGAGACCTCATGTCAAAGCTCTTTTGAGGTTTTGAAGACCTATCTTCAATCCTTTTTTACACTTTTCTAAATCACCAAACCAAACTGGATCTTCGTGTTCTATACTTATTACATAGTCATACCCCACTTTCTTAAGCTCTTTTATAAACCTTTCCCAATCTATTTCACCAAATCCAGGTAATCTGTAAGTCCACCAACTCTTACCATGGAAATTTGTTGCATAATATCCCAAAATCCCTTGTTCGAATAACAATTTATCGTCAATTTCAACATCTTTTGCGTGAACATGAAAGATTCTATCTGAAAAATCTCTTACAGCATTGAATATATCTATACCAAGCCAGTATAGGTGTGACGGATCAAAATTTAATCCGAATGAATTTGGAGTAATTCTGAAAATTTCTCTCCAAATTTGAGGGGAATAAAATATATTTCCTACTTTCTCCTTTTCCTCCCATCCTATCATAGGGCAGTTTTCTATCATCAACTTGACACTTTTACTTTCTGCATATGAAATAATAGGTTTGAAAACCTTCTCAAACTCTTCTAAATTACCTTCTACATCTTTCGTATTATCTCTGCCAATAAATGTACCAACCAGCTCTACTCCTAACTCGTTTGCAAGATTTATCACCTTTATTAGATGATTGTTTACAAACTTCCTCTTTTCTATGTTCGCCGATAGATTATTATCGTAATAAGCAAGTGAAGAAATTATCACACCGTTTTTTGCAAGTAATTCCCTAATTTCATCAATTTCTTCTTTCGAAATTTCATCAACATTAATAGTAGTAGCAGAATAATCTCTTTCATTCTTAACAGGCCACACAGCTACCTCAATTGCCTCAAAGCCATTTGCACCAGCCCATTTTATAACTTGTTTAACTTCCATTCCATTAAGTGCTACAGTAAGAAAGCCAATCTTCATATTTTCACACCTCCAAATGCAGCCAATACTTTTAAAAGGGGGCACACTATTCGCGTGCCCCAAATGTTTTTACACAAATTTACTTAGAATACAGAATCTGGGAAGTAGTACCTCTTAGCATTTTGTTTTGTTATTGTTTCCGTTGAAAGGATAATCTTTCTTGGGATACCACTCTGGTAGAATCCATTAAGTGATTGACCTTTTAAAGCCATAACTGCAAGATTTATTGCAGTTGCTATCATACTTGGTGGGTAAGTAAATCAATTTCTACCAAAGGATTACCATCCATGATCATCTTTACTATATTCTTTTCACCAGCTCCACCTACAAGCACTATGTTCTTGTCCCTTCCTGCTTGCTTCAAAGCAAGTATAACTCCGTGTAGCATATCATCGTCACCCGTCCAAACAGCATCAATCTTGGGAAATTTTGTCAACAGTGTCTGCATAACCTCGAATGCTTTCTCTCTACTCCAATACCCTGGTTGTTGTGCTATAATCTTTATGTCTGGATATCCTTTAAGTGCATCTTTGAATGCTTCAACTCGTTCTGTGTTAATACTGCTTGGAATTCCTTCTATAATAACAACGTTTCCCTTACCCTTTAATTTTTCCGCAATATATTTACCTGCCAAATATCCGTACATGTAGTTATCTCCCGCTATATATGTGTTATACTCTTCTGACTCTATACCTCTATCTACTATAACCGTAAAAACTCCCTTCCTAAAGGCTTGAACACAAATAGGTGTTAGTGGGGCAGACTCATAAGGATTGATGACAAGCGCATCTATACCCTTTGCTAGGAGCGTCTGTACTTGGGCTATTTGTTCACTTGGTTCTTTTGCAGTCACAAGTGTGAATTCTAATGTTGTATCTTTTGCATACTGTTTTATGGCATACTGTGCCCACCAAACCATTCCGCCGGTCCATCCATGGTCTGCAGCCGGTATTGCAACACCGATCCTGAACTTCTTATCTGCAGCAATTCCAAAGAAAACAACCACTATCAAGAGAAACACTACCAGTTTTTTCATACCCTTCCCTCCCTTTGAATCCCCATTGAGGGGATGATGTGATACATCTTACTCATTTTTTAAGTTTTGTAGGAAAACAGCGGATATTATAATCAAACCTTTCACAAGCCCTTGCAAATAAACTGCTACATTTAGCATAACAAGCATATTGTTAATCACACCCAAAACAAGAGCTCCAAGGAATGTTCCCCAAATAGAGCCTTTTCCTCCACTTAAGCTTGTACCTCCTATAACTGCAGCAGCTATAGCATCAAGCTCAAAACCATTTCCGGTAGATGAGGAACTGACAGAACCCATCATCGATGACAACATAATAGCTGAAATAGAAACAGATATTCCACTTATTACATATGTCCAAATCCTGATCTTGTGAACAGAAATTGCCGAATAAGTAGCTGCTATTTCATTTGCTCCAACTGCAAAGACGTATCTGCCAAACCTTGTTTTATCAAGTATAAACCATGCTAAAATGACGTATAAAAAATACACTAACATTGGGACAGGTAAATGAAAAATTGTGCTTAATCCTATGCTTGAATACTTTGTTGATAAGCTCATATAAACTCCGCCATTAGCAAAGTTAAGAACAAGAGATCTGAATATAGCCATGCCTCCAAGCGTAACTACAAAAGCAGGTATCTTACCTTTAGTTATCAGAAATCCTTCGGCAAAGCCTATCAAACTACCAACGAGTACAGTTAAAATTATTGAAAAAGCTACTGAAAAAAATGTGTCACCCATTTTATTAGAAACCTGAATGGCGAGAGCCCCATTAGAGCAGCAAATGAACCAACAGAAAGATCTATTCCACCACCTATCATTACAAAAGTCATGCCGACAGCAATTATTCCAACATAAGAAATCTGCCAAAAAATATTAACTATATTTTGAGGCTTAAGAAATGAAGGACTCAAAAATCCAGCAATCAATACCAAAAATACAAGAGCAATAATAATTCCATACTTAGAAAATATGTTCTTACTCTTCATCTTTTTATTCCTCCTTTAGTACTTTGCCCAACTCCAAGAGCCATGTGAGCAAGGTTGTATTCCGTTAATTCCTCCCCTGCGGCCTCGCCAACAATTTCTCCATTCCTCATGACAATTACCCTGTTACACAGCCCTATTACCTCTGGCAAGTCAGAAGATACAACTATAAAACTAACACCATATTTTTGCACAAGCTCCGATATTATCGTGTAAATTTGATGTCGAGAACCAACGTCTACACCTCTAGTTGGCTCATCAAAAATAAATATCTTCCACCATTTTCAACCAATTTCGAAATAACTAACTTTTGCTGATTCCCTCCACTTAAGGTTTTCGTAATTTGGTATGGTTCAGAAACCTTTATGTCAAAACTTCTTCTATACTTTTCAAAAATCCTTATCTCGGCTTTTGTGTTCACTGTAAGTTTACCTAATCTATTGAGAACAAGAATGGAAACATTCTTAAAAGCCTCAAAATTCATTATCAAGCCAGCGGATTTTCTTTCTTCTGGTAAATATAATATCCCATATCTAAGAGCATCCTTAACAGACCTAACCTCTATCTTCTTCCCTTCAAGCAAAACACTCCCACTTTTTATTTTTTCTTAGGCCAATTATCGATTCCATGACCTCGGTTCGACCAGAACCAACCAAACCGTAGAAGCCTAAAATTTCACCTCTAAATAACTTAAAAGAAACATTTCTAACCTTTCCATCAACAGTACTAAGGTCTTTGATTTCAAAAATAACTTCTTCTATTCTTCTCGGTTTCATTGGATAAACTTGTGACAATTCTCTTCCAACCATCATCTCAGCAATCTTGGACTCATTTAAACCATTGAGTTTCCCCTCGTATACCTTCTTCCCATCT
>JBCNVJ010000167.1:0-1477 GCA_039630255.1 Fervidobacterium sp.
GTTTCTATGGGATTTTCTGTTGCTGCATTCAAGTAATAATCAGGCATGCGAAGTCCTAAATCTTCAAAAAATATTTGATTTAGTTCGTAATCGTAATTTTGTCCCGTATGAACTAATATATGCTCGATTGCTGGGCAATTATCAAGACGTTTGATTGTTTCAGATAGTCTGATTATCTCCGGTCTTGTTCCAACAACAGTCATGACTTTTAATCGCTTCATTTTTATACCTCCAGATGGTATGTGTCTGGATTGTTGGGATCGTATATCTCACTTGCCCAAAATATTGTGATTAGTTCTGTTTGTCCAATGTTTGTTATGGAATGTGTGTAACCTGGTGGAATATCAATCACTTGCAATTTTTCACCGGAGACTTTGTATTCTATTATTTGTTCTGAATCTATTGCCCGAAGCTTTACAAGGGCTTCTCCATGAATTACTAAGAATTTTTCAACCTTAGTATGATGCCAATGGTTACCACGAGTGATGCCATGTTTGGTTTTTGAGATGAATATTTGACCAAATGATTGTGATTTTATGAACTCAGTAAGCCACCCTCTGTTATCGTATTTCATCTCAAGTTCGTAACTAAATTTGTCTTCAGGTAAGTAACTTATGAACGTTGCGTAAAGTTTTTTATCAAATTCGTCTTTCAAAGAAGGCATAAGCAATGTTTTTCTACTTTTTTCAAAGTTGTATATCCTTTCAGCTAAGTCTTTAAGTTTGATTTTGTACTTTATAGGTATTTCCATGTATCCAGATTTAGTATCGTCTGTTTTTAATAATTTTGTGAATTCGTTGATTACGTCATCAATATATACAAGTGTTAACTCTCTCTCTGGATCGTGAATTTGTATCGGAATACCCCTTGATATGTTGTAACAAAATGTCGCAACAACTGAATTGTAATTTGGCTTACACCATTTTCCAAAGACGTTTGGAAGTCTGTAGATAAACACGTTTGCATTTGTATTTTTACTGTATTCAATCAGCAACTCTTCGGCTGCCTTCTTACTTTTGCCATATGGGTTATCAAATTCTACCTGGATTGAAGATGTGAAGACTACAGGTGTGTTTTTTGATTGAGATTGCAAAATTTCGACGAGTTTTTTTGTAAATTCAAAATTACCTTGCCAGTACTCTTCTTCGTTTTTTGGTCTATTCACACCTGCCAAATGATAAATAAACTGTGCTTGCTTGAGTCCCTGCAGTAATACATCCTCAGGTGTGTCGATATCGATTTGAATTATGTTATCATATCCTATGTTTTTCAGTTGTGCAAACAAATTCCTGCCAATGAAACCTTTTGCACCAGTGATTAGGATATTCATTTTATCACTCCGAATTCACGAAGGTCTTGTTGAATTTCGTAAAGATTTAAAAGCATTTCTTTGAGTTCATCTTTTGAGAGTTGATAAGTGTTTCCTGAGTTGTATTCTTCAACATGTTGAACTTTTTCATCTCCTTCGGAAAAGTAT
>JBCNVJ010000168.1:0-1972 GCA_039630255.1 Fervidobacterium sp.
CTAATTTCTCTTCTTTTATAACTGGTAACTCAATCTTGTAGTCCGGTTCGACAAAGTCAATTCCAGTTAAGTCATAGTTTCTCAGATTTCTGATAATTTCAGCAACTGTCTTGTTTCTAAGTTTTAGTGCTGCAACATTTATTTTTTCCACAACAGTTATAATTTCAGCATTTATTTTTTTGGTAAACCTTTCAAGATCCTGATATGTTTTATAACCAACATTAATAATACCTTCGTTGTAAAGTTTACTGTCTAATGGAATTTGAAATTCAGATAATACTTTTCTTGCTTCGTCTTGTGAATTTTTCAGCGTATTATCATTGGTGTTAGAGGTTAAACTTTTATTAGTACAACTCACTAATAAAAGTGTAGCGGCAAACAGAATGATTATCACAAGCAATAATCTTCTCATCTTTTAACCCCCCTTTCAGTTACTGCCAGTTGTAAATTTATTATAAGTATCTTGTTCCATGTAAGTCCATGGATCTTTTTGGTAATAGTACGAACTCCAGAAGAAATCAGATGCTATAGATAAAGCCACACTTCCATCTGACTGATCTGTAACCATGGCATACGCATATCCTAAGGTCCAATCATATGTTTGACCAGCTTCAAGAATTGGAGTATATTTGCCGTAACTCACAGGTGCTAATGGGCTACCCCCAAACCAATATACATGCCATTCTTTGTCTGAATATTTTAAACTTATTTGTTTCCCTTCTGTGTCCACAATTTCATCTACGACGTATTTGTTTGTTGAATCCTTCTTGAATGGAGATATTAACCAAGCATCAGTTTGAACAAAAGTCACGAGTAATGGTAAATAATAGTAGTTGACAGTCCCTTCCGTACTCGTTAGTTTTTTAGTAGGCTTCCAAGAGAAGTTAGGGTTCCTGGAGACGTTTATCGATTTATTTTGTGGAGTTATGAGTTCGAAATTAAAAACATCAAGAGGTTCAACATTTCCAAGTATTACTCTATCGGATTCATAATTTCCTTTTATAGAAGTTACAGCATACCATACCTTCTTCCCAACAGCGAGTTGTGCCGAACTATCCCAGAAAGATGTGGTTGTGTTCGAAACCCTTGCGAATAATTCCCAGTTGTTGCCATCAAAAGATCTGTACAATCTATAACCATCAGGTTGTTCTTTTCCTGTAGCTGACGTCCAACCTTTCCAGGATAATTGTACCGCAAGATTTGAACCTTTTGGTGCAGCAAGAGGTTCGAAATTACCTCTGAATTTATAGTTTAATAATCCATTCAAACCTGTTAACTCAACGCCAAATCGTCTTGTTAAGGCAAGTAAACCTATCTTTTCTGGCACATATAAGTTTGCTGGTGTATTGTATGCAGATGCCTTAATGTTAAGATAATAAATTCGCTCAATTCTGTTTGAATTTCTATCCAAACCTACTATATATAGTGGAGTTATTCCATTGTGCCCTACAATATTTATGGTTCCAGTTAGTGAATCAATGGAACTGACAAGGTTATTTTGTGAAATCAATGAACTTCCGGGAACAGTTCTTAAAGATACTATCACATTTTGAGCTTGTTGATTTGTCGTCAACTTAACTTGAATTGTAAAGTTGGCGTCTACATTTGATAAATCAAGAGGTGTTCCGTCTACTTTCTTTAGCTCAACATCGAGTTTAAGAACTTTGTTTAAATCATGTTCAGGATCAGGAGTCAAACGTGCTTCTCTAATTGGAATTTCTTTGAGGGCTGTGAATCCAGGCTGGTAACCTTCTATTATACTAACTGCTCTACCGTATTTCTTTGCAACAACTCTGATTTCGTTCTCATCGCTCGCAAGTTTCACAATTCCATCGGGTCCTGTCTTTTTGGTTTTGATTAACGTACCGTCCATTTTGTAAAAACCAACATCAACATTTTCTTCTGGACCTCCTGAACGGTACTCGATTGCTATGAAATTGTATAAGTTTTTGCCAGTTGTAAACTTATATAG
>JBCNVJ010000169.1:0-8959 GCA_039630255.1 Fervidobacterium sp.
TGTTACATTTGCCTCTTTTGACAGTAAATCAACCAACTGTGCATGACCTTGTATAAAATTCCAAAACTCACCTGCACTATTTTCCGCAAGAGATTTCAGATTCTGTTCTGTTTTACTGATAGTCTTGTTTCTAAGCTGAACGACAGCCAACACACCTATACCTACCATAAAGATAATTAGCACAATACTAATAAGTGTTATCTTCCAAAAAATGGGAACGTTTTTCATACAAAATCCTCCTTTCTGAATCTTCGCTGATTTTAATTTTTAAAAAATAGTTTGCAGACCGTACAACTTTCTTAAATTGAGTTACGTGGTTATTATATCACAATTCACGAAATCAAGCAATTGTAATTATTTTTTGACTGCCATAAAGTAAGATTTTTTAGAGAATTTTTTCGAGAGGTTTATTTACAAAGTGGATTCTTTTGTAATTTAAGTTATATTTATTTTACCTTATGTTTTATTACTTTGACATGGATGCATACGAAATGATTTAATATGTATAGGTATAATATGAAAGGTGATTCATGTATTACCTTAATAACTGCGTGTTGAACAAAACATTGTGAGACGGGAGGTGTAGTGGTTATGGTCTATATTCTTGGCGCAAAAAGAACAGCCATAGGTACATATGGTGGTTCGTTAAAGGATATCCCAGCGACCCAACTTGGAGCGATAGCATCCAAAGCCGCGATGTCTCAAGCTGGTGTACCAGCAGAGGATGTGGATGAAACAATTATTGGTTGTATCCTCACAGCAGGTCAAGGGATGGGGCCGGGTAGGCAAGTTTCAATCTATGCTGGCATTCCTGCAGAAAAGCCGGGATATACGGTAAATATGTTATGTGGTAGTGGTATGAAAACCGTCATGATTGGAGCTACCGACATTGAATTAAACGAAGCTGATGTAGTGTTAGCTGGAGGAATAGAGAGTATGTCACAGGCTCCATTCATGTTAAGTTATAAGGCAAGATTCGGGTTAAAGTTTGGTTCTCAAGAGTTACGAGATCATATGATACTTGATGGCCTTACAGATGTGTTCAATAAAGTGCATATGGGATTAACTGCCGAGGTTTTGGCAGAGGAATTTGGTATAACCAGAGAAGAACAAGATGAATTTGCTTACAACAGCCAAATGAAGGCAAAGGCTGCTATTGAAGCAGGTAAGTTTAAAGATGAGATTACTCCTGTTGAAATTCCTGATAAAAAAGGAGTTAAAATATTTGATACCGATGAACATCCCAGATTCGATACAACACTCGAATCACTTGCAAAGCTGAAACCAGCTTTCAAACCAAATGGTACAATAACTGCCGGTAATGCAAGTGGTATCAACGATGGTGCGAGTGCAATTGTGATCGCAAGCGAAAGATATGTAGAAAAAAAAGGTTTAAAGCCCATTGGAAGGATCGTAGCTTGGTCTCAAGCAGGAGTTGATCCGATGAAAATGGGAATTGGACCTGTGCCAGCTACCGAGAAAGTACTAAAAAAAGCAAACTTGTCGTTTCAAGATATAGAACTTATAGAACTCAACGAAGCATTTGCCGCTCAAAGTCTTGCCGTAATTAAAGGTTGGGAAAAATTGTTTGGTGTTACAAGAGATTGGATATTACAAAGAACAAACGTTAACGGTGGAGGTATAGCACTTGGTCATCCTATTGGAGCAAGTGGGAACAGAATAATAGTAACTTTACTTTATGAGATGAAAAAAAGACATGCAAAATATGGTCTTGCAACGCTTTGTATCGGTGGCGGTATGGGGACGGCAGTTATTGTTGAAAACATAGAATAGTTAAACTTTCCATATACAACTGGTGAAGGGGGAATTTGCATGAGGCTTGAAGGTAAAGTGTGTATTATAACAGGTGCAGGAAGTGGTATTGGAAAAGCAGCAGCTGAGCTATTTGCCAAAGAAGGTGCTATTGTAATTGCTTGTGACCTTAATGAGACAATTTATGACAATCCAAATATATACTTTTATAAACTTGATGTAACAGACAGGGTAAGAGTAAGTGAAGTAATAAAAGATGTGGTTGATAAGTTTGGAAAAATAGATGTGCTTGTAAATAATGCTGGTATAACAAAAGATGCGTTAATTCAAAATATGACGGAAGAAGATTGGGATAAGGTTATAAACGTAAATTTAAAAGGTGTGTTCAACATGACACAAGCGGTTGTACCACACATGCTCGAAGCCGGGAAAGGTAGTATAATTAACACCTCTTCCGTCGTTGGAGTTTATGGAAACATAGGTCAGACGAATTATTCTGCGACAAAAGCGGGTGTAATAGGTATGACAAAAACGTGGGCTAAGGAATTTGCAAGAAAAGGAGCACAAATAAGAGTTAACGCGGTGGCTCCTGGTTTTATAAAGACACCTATGACAGAAAAAGTACCAGAAAAGATATTAGCCGCCGTGGCTGAAAAAGCTGCATTGAAAAGGATGGGAGAACCTATCGAGGTTGCGCACGTTTACCTATTTCTTGCGTCTGACGAATCATCTTATATCACAGGGCAAGTGATAGGAGTAGATGGAGGACTGGTGTTATAATAATCAAAAAATCGAAAAAACTCCCCGATTACGGGGAGTTTCTTTATCTTATGGTTCCCAAGTAACTTACAATAACTTGATTTATATAGTTATTTTTAAGATTTCTTATCGTTTCGTTAATTTTTGTACTCAAATCCTTGTTCAAAATTATATAACCAACGTTTATTTTGTAAACAAGCTCTTTGTAAACTGTAAAACCATAATTTCTCGATAGATATAATGCGTTTATATAATCGAAAAATGCGGCGTCTATCTTTTTAGTTATCAGGTTTGCGATTATCTCTTCGTTTGAGACAAAAGATATATATTGGACATTCTTACCACTATTTATCCAATCTTTGACTATCCTTTCACCGGTGGCACCTTGCTTTACACCAAAAACAATCTTTTCAACATTACCGTTCCATTGCAGTCCTTTTTTAAGAACTATAGCGAGTCCAGATTCGGCGTATGGTACAGAGAATGTGTACAACTTTTGCCGTTCATCTGTCATGTGAATGCCCCCAGCTACTATATCTAATCCCAGTTTGTTCAAAATATCGGGTGCAAGCGCTGAAAATGGTAACACATATACTTCCAATTGATATCCCATAATTTGTGCTACCTTCTTTAATATGTCGTAATCTATTCCACCAAAAGATTGCGCCTTCCAAAATGCATAAGGCGAACCCAAAAGAAACCCAACTTTGAGAAATTGTGAAAAAAACTGACCCATCAACACCAGCATGATAATCAAAATCACTAACTTTCTCATATTTTCAACCCTTTCTTCAAAATCGTACAGATTACAGTATTTTAGACCATTGCTTCTTAAAAATTGTTTTAAACAAATACTGGAGATCCATTCAAAAAAATGAACAATAAAAACCCCAGCGCAAAATCTGGGGTTTTCATTACTTGGCTAGTATTTTGCTATGCATCTATCAGCCTATAACTGCCTTTTCCCATTTTTTCAATATTTCGTCGATTCGATCGTTTACAGTAGGATTAACCTTTAAGATTTTTTTGAACGTTGGAATATATTTAAAGACCTCTGGCAACTCCACATTTATTACAGGCAACATCCATTGGTTGAGAGGTACTTCTTTTTGGAAGTCAGGTGTAAGCATAAATTCAAGAAAGGCTCTTGCAAGTGCTGGATTTCTTGAGCCTTTGATTATCGAAGCATATTCTTCAAGTACGTAGGCACCTTCTTCAAATATAACAGGCATGTATTTTATGGTACCGTATCTGTACATACTGTATGCGCCGTCGGTTGCGTAGCTAATGATCATCTCAGCTTCTCCACTTTCTAACATTTTAAACGCTGCACTCCAACCGCTTGTAAACGTGAGAACGTTTTTCTTCAACTCTTTCCAGTATTCCATAGCCCCGTCTTCTCCCATGGCAGCGATTGTCCACATGAGGAATGTCAACCCAGTGCTTGAAGTACGTGGATCTATTAAAACTATTTTACCTTTGTATTCAGGCTTAAGTAAATCCTTAAATGATGCTGGGGGATTTTTGATCTTTTCGACGTTGTAAATCATAGCAAGCGCACCATAATCGTATACAGTCCCATAATCTGTTACAAGTGCTCTGTAGGTTATATTTTTTGAATTTACAGGTCTGTATTTTTCCAGTATGCCTTCCTTTATAGCCTTTTGAAGTTGCTGAGGATTCAGCCCAATTATAACATCTGCCTTGGGTGCATTTTTCTCTGCAATTACCCTTGCCAAGACATCTCCCATAGAACCAAAACTTACAACCTTCACTTTACACTTGTACATCTTCTCGAATTTTGGTATGACAACCTTCGCAATTCCTCCGGTAAAACTATCCGATGTGTAAATCACAAGCTCAGCAGCAGACGTAAAAGTAAAAAGAAAAACCAGAAATACTATAAGGAAAACTCTTTTCATACTCTCACCTCCAAAAAATATAAAGCGCCCCTTCTGGAGGGACGCATTCTTATTTTTAGTCTTACATTTTGCATCATCCGTTACTCATTCCGAGTAACCTGGTCCCTCCGCCGGCATTATCCGGATCAGGTTCGAAGGGTCGAAGGATTGGCTCCTTCCTCTCAGCTCCGCGATATGGAGCTCCCCTCCAGGTATGAATTCTGTTTTCTAAATTTGATTATAACTCTTCAAAAACTATTACGTCAAGTGTTTAATTCCCAACGTAATCCTTCGTTGTTCCAGTAAAATCTCACCTTTTTTCCTTGTGTGATCTGTTCGTCTATCATAAGCTCTGCAAGTTTAAACTCTATTGTATTTTCAAACAACCTTCTAAGAGGACGAGCTCCCATGGAAGGTACATAACCTTCCGTTGCTAAGTATTCCATAACTGATTCATCAAGGTTAACAACAATATTTTGATCTGATAATCTTTCATTTAGCTCTTTAAGATATATAGATAAAATTTGCTTTATATGATCTTTCCTCAAAGGTTTGAAAATAACGGCTGCGTCTATTCTGTTTATAAGTTCAGGCTTGAAGTACCTTCGCATTTCTTCTTCAATATGTCTTGGTATAACCTCCTCAATTCCTTCTTCGATATCTTGCATAATAATATCAGAACCTATATTACTTGTCATTATTATAATTGTATTTCTAAAATCGACCGTTGTTCCTTTTCCGTCTGTTAATCGACCATCGTCAAAGAGTTGTAAAAGTACATTGAAAACCTCAGGATGTGCTTTTTCTATTTCGTCAAGTAGCACAACGCTGTATGGCCTTCGTTTAACTTGTTCCGTAAGTTGTCCTCCTTCCTCATAACCGACGTATCCTGGAGGTGCACCTATAAGTCTGGAGACGGAATGCTTTTCCATATACTCACTCATGTCTATTCTGATTAGAGCCTTTTCACTACCAAAAAGTACATCGGCAAGACGCTTTGCAAGTTCAGTCTTACCAACACCGGTAGGTCCGAGGAATAGAAAAACACCTAATGGCCTTTTTGGATTTCTTATCCCAGCTCTTGACATTTTAATCGCATTCGCAACTATCTTTACAGCTTCTTCTTGATCAACAAATTTTTCATGAATTATCTTCTCTAAATTTTTGATCTTGTCTTTTTCATCACCCATAATCTTCCCAACTGGAATACCAGTCCATCGTTCGATAACTTTTCCAATGTCTTCTTCGGTTATTATACTCTTTTCGTCTATTTTAGCTCTTGCGGAGGCTTCGTCTACCAAATCAACAGCCTTGTCAGGTAAGAACCTGTCTGATATGTACCGAGCCGACATCTTAGCAGCAAACTCTAGTGCTTTATCAGTTATACTGACTTTGTGAAATTCTTCAAATTTTGCTTTTATGCCTTTGAGAATTTCTATAGTTTCCTCAACCGTAGGTTCTGAAACGAATACGACTTGGAATCTACGTGCCAAAGCTTTATCTTTCTCTATGTGTTTTCTGTACTCTTCCACAGTTGTGGCACCTATCACCCTTAAAGTACCTCGTGCCAGTTCCGGCTTAAGTATATTTCCAGCATCGAGTGCACCTTCTGCCGCTCCAGCACCAACTACAGTATGCAACTCATCGATAAAAAGGATTACATCTGTTCTCTTCTTTAAGACGTCGATAAGTTTCTTGAGTCTTTCCTCAAACTCTCCCCTAAACTTGGTACCAGCCACAAGTCTTGCAAGATCGAGCTTTAAAATAGTTTTTCCTTTCAAAAATTCTGGCACTTGGCCTTGTACTATCTTTTGTGCTAATCCTTCAACTATGGCTGTTTTACCAACTCCAGGATCACCTATTAGTACTGGGTTGTTTTTAAGTTTTCTACCCAAGATCTCTACCATTCTATCGATTTCATTCTCACGCCCAACAACTGGCATTAACTGATTATTCTTAGCCATTTCAGTTAAATTTTCCGTAAATTTTGCGAGGATATCAATATTCTCTTCTTCGGAATAAGTTCGCTGCATTCGAAGTTGTTTTATCGCACTGTAAAGTTTGTCTTGAGTAACACCATACTTGGCTAACAATCTGTACGTTGTAGTCTCGGGGACAAGTGTCATGGCTAAGAGTAGATGATCTGTCCCTACTTTCTCATCTCCCATGCGCTTTGCCTCACGCTTTGCTTCGTTTACAACTTTTATTGTTTCAGGTGTAGTATAAATCTGTCCTGTGTTAGATGTTCCGGCATAATAATATCCTCCCTTAGATGATATAACCCTCTCCAAATCTTTTCTCAGCGAATCGATGTCAGCGTTAAGATACTTTAGGATATCTATCGCAGCATTCTTCGGATTTTCAAGCATAGCTAATAAAATATGTTCGGGCGCAAGTTGGTTTTGTCTGTATCTACTGAGTACATCACTAACGGATTGTAATATTTCTTGAGCATTTTCAGTGAATTCTTCCATATTGAAAGTCATGAAAATCACCTCCTCAATTTTGTCTAAGTGTATCATATCATATTAGCACTCATTTGTCAAGAGTGCTAAGTCGATTGTACAAAAAATCGACAAAGAGTAAGAAAAAAGTCAAATACAAAAGCATTGTCAAACATTTTTATCGTGGTAAAATGAAACTGAAAGTTAGTAATGCGAATAATTCTTGTCCAAAGAAAATTTATTTTTGGCAGGTGGTAAGAACGTGTCGCAGCCTTTGCTTATAACCTTATTTACATTTGTAGATGGTGTAGCACAGAGTGTTTACGGAACTTTGTTTAATTTAGCACTCCGAAAAGGCGGTATACCAACCAATGTTGTTGGTAGAATTACATCCTCTAATCTTTGGGGAGCGGCTATCTTTGGATTGTTATTTGGACTGATAGCTGACAGATTTGATAAAAAGAAACTTATAATTTTGTCTCATTTGCTAAGTATTCTCTTTGGTAGTTACAGGGTTATTGTCAAGTCGAGTTTTCAATTGAATATTACTTCTTTTTTCTTTGGAGGCTTTTCTTCTGCTGTTGCCATAGTACTCTCTACATTACTAGTTTTGAAAACAAATAAAGAAAATAGATCCAAATTCTTTGGATTGAACTTCGGCGTTGGTATGTTTACTGGTGTTCTTGGGAACATAGTTGGTGGTATGTTAGGTGATGTATTTAACATAAGGTTGGTGTTGATTTTTTCGAATTTGATACGATTGTTTGCTCTAATTCCTCTGGTAAAGGTAGACGTGGAAACTGCGTCCACAGATTTGAATAAGCTGAATGTTCGGGAATTTTTCAGCACTTTCTTGCCAGGCAAATCTAGGGTGGTATTTTATTATCTTATGTCTGTAATAAGCGTTGGATTTGGTGCAGGTTTGTTTGTAACATTTGGAAATGTGATATTTTACGATCTTTTCAAGTTCAGTTCAACGATTATAGGGACCATATTATCACTTGCACAGCTAGCTACAAGCTTAGGCGCAGTTTTTTCGCATAAACTTGGCAAGAAATTTGGGGATATGAACATTCTCGTTTTCTCTTACGTGTTTGTACCGATATTGATTGTTTTACTCAGCTTCATCAGGGAACCAATTATATTTACTTTTGTATACGTGTTGAGATTCGCCGTTATGAATATGGTTAGCCCTTTACTCAGCGCACTCATTTTTTCAAATGTACGAAAAAGTAGGCTGGCTACGGTTAACGGCGTAAGCAATTTTGTTAACAACGTCGCCAGAGCTCTGTCAGCTGAACTATTTGCATTTTTGACAGTATTTCAGAACGGTTATACACTTATATTTGTTATAAGTTCCGTTTTTTACTTTTTGAATGCGTATGTGATGATAAAAATGTATAAACATTTGGGATATACTGTCTGATATGAAAAGAGACATTATGGTATAATTGGTAAAAAGCTCTCTTGGAGGGTAAGTTTATGCAAATGGAGATAGTCGTCATTGGTGGCAGTATTAGGGTACCAAAGAATGTCGAAGTAGCCTATTCAACCGCTTGTCTACTCAGCACTAAAGATCGACTCATTCTTATAGACCCTGGGGACTATGTATCTTTCCACGCACTTGAAATTGAATTTGAAAAAAGGGGTATCGTTCCAGAAGACATTACAGACATCCTCTTAACACATCTTCACCTTGACCATGCCTACGCAACCAAGATTTTTTCAAACGCCACTGTATATATCCATCCTGCTTACAAAAGCAAACCGTATAGTAAATTTGGAATAATTAAAAGCAGATTGTATATGGAGATCCTCCAGTCGTGGAAGGCTGTTTCTGAAATAAAAGCTGGAGATCTTTTATTTGAATGTGTAAAAGTTTTTCATACACCATGGCACGCTAAGGAACACTGTTCATTTTTGATAGAGACGGAAAACATGGGGAAAGTGCTTTACACTGGTGATATAGTTATGAATAGAGTAGAATTTTATGATATAATAAGATGGTTAAGAAAAGATGACTGTGCAAGGTTTATAAATAAAGTTGGACGTGAATGTGACTATATAATCTTTACGCACGAT
>JBCNVJ010000017.1:0-4087 GCA_039630255.1 Fervidobacterium sp.
CCAGCCCAGATCCAACTTCTATTCTCATTTGTCTATCTTTGATTGCAACTAATAACAATACCCCATTATCTTTTCCTTTCTGCCCGATGCCCCATTTTCTGAACAATTCAACCGCATATTCCTCTATTGTTATATTTCCAATAGTATCTATTATCACTGTGGTCAGTTGTGCTCCGGACTTATCCTCTAATTCTTTTCCCAAGGAAATTATCTTCTCGGCAACTGCTCTATCTATTATTCCGACGTAGTCATTAATATATTTGTACGGTGTTGGACTTGGAAAATCTATTCCTAAGAATCTTACCCAAAATGCTATAAATATTAAAAACAAGACCATTTTTCTCAAGATACTCACTCCTTACTTATAAGTGAAGTGCTTCATTATATCAAGTTTTATTTTCTCGTATTCTTCGAGGAATTTATCGACTTGTGTAAAAGGTTGTGCTGAAAATAGACTGTTTATGTCTAAAACAAATGAACCAACAATTTTCTCTGATATTGAGAAATATTTTGCGGGCATTAAGTTGTGTTTTTTTCTTAAAAGTGATACTACCTCAGACAATAACGGCCTAAACTCATCCAAAACAGACTTGTCTATTACAAAAAAATTTATTCCATCATCGTTTATTATTGTTTTGCATATTTTATAAACACCATCTTTGTACTTTTCAATTCTTTGTAGTATCTCATCATTGACTTTTGATGCGAATGAAAACGACTCGTAACCGAGTATTTTCTCGCTGTAGATTTCCTTTCTTAAAAATTCTCCAGGTCCTGATATAGCAATAAATTTTGTTTTAAATGGTAATTTAATTATACCACATTGTAAGTTACATTGTTCGTTTGCAAACATCTCAAAAATGTTTTTAAAATGATCAAAGCTTTTTAAATCTTGGATTTTATAAATAGCTGGTGATAAAGCCATTGGTTGGGATAAAGAGATACCAATTAGCTTCTCGTTTGAAGTGGTTACCATAAAGTTCATAAAGAATGGGAATTTTCTCTGATAAATATTTACCGTTGCATTCTTATCATGTTCTTTTCGATAACAACTTACCACCGCAACATGGCGGTGGTAAACATCCAGACGTTCTTTTTTGCTTTCAAGAAAGTTTAATAATTCTGTGCTGTCAAAATCAACAGACTCGATACCTTTAAGTTCTAAAGGACCTATGTACATGCTCAACCTCCACTAATCAAAAACAGATGGTTAAATGTAAATAATCTTGCTCTTGTCATGGTTATTTATTGTCAAGCATGGGCATTTTAATTCCGTGTTTTTTCGCAGTTTGAATAGCTATTTCATATCCAGCATCTGCATGTCTAACTACTCCCATACCTACATCATTTGTTAATACTCTTTCAAGCTTTTGTCTTGCAATATCTGTTCCATCCGCAACAATTACGACACCAGCGTGTATGGAATAACCTATACCAACTCCTCCACCATGGTGTATAGATACCCAAGTGGCTCCGCTTGCAACATTCAGCATCGCGTTCAAAAGTGGCCAATCAGCAATTGCATCGCTTCCATCTTTCATTGCTTCAGTTTCGCGATATGGACTTGCAACCGATCCTGTGTCGTGGTGATCTCTACCAATAACAATTGGTGCTTCCAGCTGTCCTTTTTTGACCATTTCATTCATAGCAAGTCCCATTTGCGCCCTTTGACCTTGTCCAAGCCAGCAGATTCTTGCGGGTAATCCTTGCCATTTCACTTTTTCCCGAGCCATTTGTATCCATTTTCTTAAATGCTCGTCTTCACCGAACAACTCGAGAACTTTTTCGTCGGTTTTATAAATATCTTCTGGGTTACCTGATAACGCTACCCATCTGAATGGTCCTTTTCCTTCACAGAAAAGATCCCTAATGTATTCTGGTACATATCCAGGTATATTGAATGCATCCTTTACACCATGATCTTGGGCTAACCTTCTAATATTGTTGCCATATTCAAACACCTTCGCTCCTTGTCTTTGCATTTCCAGTATGGCTTCTACGTGCTTTACTACACTGTCGTAAACCATTTCAAGATACCTCTGTGGATTTTCTTTTCTTAATTTAACTGCTTCATCAAACGATATGCCAGCTGGAACGTAGCCATTAAGCGGGTCGTGAGCAGCTGTTTGATCGGTGACAACATCTGGTATAATTCCCCTTTTTATAAGTTCTGGGTGTACATCAGCAGCGTTTGCAAGTAATCCAATGGATAACGGTCTACCCTCACTTACAGCCTCTTTTGCTATCTTTATAGCCTCTTCGAGATTATCTGTCCAAGTATCGAGATATCCAGTCTTCAATCTTCTATCTATCATCCGTTTGTCAACTTCAACAGCGATTACAACTCCATCGTTCATAGTAACAGCAAGTGGTTGAGCTCCTCCCATCTCTCCAAGCCCAGCTGTTAGAACAAGCTTGCCTCTTAAAGAGCCTCCAAAATACTTTCTTGCAACCGCATAAAATGTTTCATAAGTACCTTGCAATATCCCCTGCGTACCTATATATATCCAGCTGCCGGCAGTCATTTGTCCGTACATTATTAATCCGCGTGCCTCAAGTTCATTGAAATATTCCCAAGTTGCCCATTTTGGAACAAGGTTCGAATTTGCAATCAAAACTCTTGGTGCCCATTCATGAGTTTTCCACACAGCTACCGGCTTGCCACTCTGAACAAGTAACGTTTCATCATTTTCAAGATTCTTGAGTGTTTCAACTATCTTATAAAAGCTTTCCCAATTTCTTGCTGCTTTACCTTTCCCTCCATAAACTATTAGATTTGCAGGATCCCTTGCAACTTCTGGATCAAGATTGTTCATGAGCATTCGCATTGCTGCTTCTGTTTGCCATGATTTGCATGTTATCTGAGTGCCACGTGGAGCCTTTATAATCTCTGCCATACACGCACCCCTCCTTAAGTCTAGTATGCTTAATTTAATTATAGCATTCAGGTGTAGTGTTTACACTCTTAAAAAGTGAGGCTAATATATAGCAAAAAGAAGATTAAGAACCAACTAGTGAGGTCATCTATAAAAAAACAACCTCGAAATTGTTTATTCGAGGTTGCTAGCCATTTGTGAAAAATATTTTAACTTTGCTGTGTTGCGATAACTTTTCTTATAAGTTCATCGCAAAATTCACCCTTTAATCCGGGGGTATTGGATAAATTAACAAGCATTCTCATAAATGCCTCAAAAGAATCTTTTGGAACAACTTTCGACAATTTTATGAGATTTTTAGAAATTAACTCTGCATTGTTTTTCATCTTTTCGAGTGTTTTATCATCAACCGCTGAAATAAAATCTACTAGTCTTATCAATAATCCGTTTGCTTGATGAATGTCTAACTGAGTAGGTATATCACCATTTATCAATATTTCATACGGACTTGGTATTTTGGATGAAATTGTTCTATCAACGAATACCTTTGCTGCTTCTGGACCAACTATCCCACTTGCGAGAACATAGGAATATTCTCGCTTTTCTTCTTCATTAAGTACAGAAAGCACGCGGCTTAACTTATACCAACTTCTTGGACTTGGTTTTACTGAGGCTTTTAAAGAAACGCTACTTTGTACAGATAAAAATTCAGGATATTTTTCTATGAATTCTATTACTTCAGCTGAAAGATTATTTTCAGTTGCCCACTTTATCCACTCTCTTGGTTCTGGATGAACCTCGAGCACGAAAAATCTTGACAAAAACGCTGGATCTGTTATCAATTCTACTTGATCGTAATCTTCGTCTGGTGGGTTCATAGACGCCATTATCCATGTACCCTTAGGTAAAATATGATTATGTATTCTTTTATCAATAAGTAGCTGCATTATTGCATTTCTTATACTTCTATGAGCCCTGTTTATTTCATCAAGAAAGATTATAACATTCTCATCATCTGGCCACCAATCAGGTGCCAAAAATTTCGTTTTGTTTTCATCCCTTGCTGGTAAACCGATTAAATCACCTGGCTCCATTTGTGATAGTACAAGGATAATGAGTCTTCTACCAGTTTCCATAGCTATCTGCCTTGCAACATCCGTTTTTCCAACACCAAAGTGTCCTATCAAAAGCGGTATCTCGCCAGCTTCCAT
>JBCNVJ010000170.1:0-8066 GCA_039630255.1 Fervidobacterium sp.
AATATTGCAATTATTTCTCCTTTGTAGATGGTTAAGTTTACATTATCCAATGCTACGACTTTCGAATTTCCACTTCCATAGACTTTTGATAAATTTTCCGCTGATACGATAATATCTTTTGAATTAGACACAGAATTCACCTCTTATACTTTTCCAGAAGTTTCTTTTCCACATTTTCCGGTACCCATTGGGAAATTTTACCACCAAAAGAAGCAACTTCTTTTACAAGACTTGACGAAAGAAAAGAAAAGCTCTTGTCTGTCATAAGAAACACAGTTTCTACACCGTTACAAATCTCTTTATTTGCAAGTGCCATTTGGAGCTCATACTCAAAGTCTGTTACTGCTCTTAATCCACGAATTACAACGTCAATCTTATTCTTAATTGTGTATTCTACAAGTAATCCGGAGAAACTTTCAACCTTTATATTTGGTATATCTTTGAGGCATTCTTTTACCATTTCAATTCTTTCATCAACTGTAAATGTGTAAGTTTTTCTTTTATTTTCCATAACAACAACGTACAGTTCATCAAATAGTTTCGAAGCCCTTTTTGCAATATCTATGTGTCCATAAGTTATTGGATCAAAAGATCCAGGGTAAGCAGCTTTTATCATTCTAAATTCCTCCAATTAAAAGTTTGGCTTGTTGTTTTGCCTCATTCCTCTTTATGAAAAACATCCGCCTCAAAGAAATTGGTAAATGAAGGATTAAACATCAGTGTAACAGTACCAATAGGTCCATTTCGCTGCTTGCCTATTATTATTTCAGTTTCATGAGGAAGGTCTATATGTTGTTTTTTGTAATACTCGTCTCTGTAAAGAAATATGACAACGTCTGCATCTTGTTCTATAGCTCCAGACTCTCTAAGATCACTAAGTCTCGGTCTCTTATCTTCCCTTTGTTCAACAGCCCTTGATAGCTGTGAGAGTGCTATTATTGAAATATCAAGTTCCCTTGCTAAAAGCTTTAAAGAACGGGAGATTTCAGAAATCTCTTGTTGTCTACTGTCTCTTCTGTCACCTAAATTCATTAGTTGAAGATAATCTATGAATATAGCATCCACATTGTATTCCTTCTTCATTCTTCTTGCCTTTGCTCTTAAAACTCTTGGTTCAAGATTGGATTCATCATCTACTACAATATTTGCTTTCATCAATTTTGACGCGCCTTGCATGAGCCTTTTCCATTCGTCATCACTCAGCCAACCTCTTCTCACTTTTTGAAGATCTACAAGCGATTCCATACACAAAAGCCTTTGAATAAGTTGTTCTCTGCTCATTTCAAGGCTGAAAATTCCAACAGATGCTTCACCAATTGTTGACATATTCTTTGCTATGTTTAATGCAAACGCTGTTTTTCCAACACTTGGCCTTGCTGCTATTATTATAAGATCAGATTTATGAAATCCAGATGTCATTTCGTCAAGCTTTTTAAATCCAGTTGGTATACCTGTAACAAGCCCACTTAATCCCTTAAGATGTTTGGAACGTAAATCCTCCAAGTGCTCAAATACTTCTGTTAATGCGCTTTTTACATCCACATAAGTTTTAGTAGCCTTAGATTCTGCTATTCTGAAAATTAATCTTTCTGCTTCATCAAGTATCTCATCCACATCACTATCGGAATAAGCATTTTGAACGATTTGACTGCCAGCAGCAATTAGTTCTCTTAATATCGATTTATCGCGTACAATCTGAGCATAGACTTCTGCGTGTGCTGATGTCGGAACATTATCGGCAAGTTGAGCAACGTACAATTCTCCTCCTACCTTTTCTAACAAACCGTGATCTTTTAGCCTGTCACAGACTGAAATAATATCAATAGGTAATCCTTCATCATGTAGTTGTTCTATAACTGAGAAAATATATCTATGACGCTGATCATAAAAATCCATTGAACTAACTATGGAAATTATATTATCTAATCTTTCTGGTTCTATAAATATACTACCTATCAATGCCTGTTCAGCCTCTATGTTCGCTGGAACGTTCTTCACATATTACCCTCCTGAATCACTATGATTAGTCAAACATGTAATTTTTTCTTTTAGCTGTTAATCCAGTAGTTATAACCACTAACAGTGAAACAAGAAAAATGTAATCCCCATGTTTGTTATAAAATGTTATTTTATTAATTGGATCAACATATAAAATCTTCCAGTTTGTTTTCTCAGGTAGTAATTGAAAATTACCGAACGGATCGGAAACTCCACTTAGCCCTGTGTTCGAAACTTGTACAAAATATCGATTATTTTCAACTGCTCTGAATATTATTTGCACAAAATGCTGCATCAAAGCTATCTTTGAGTTATACCATCCATCATTAGTTGAGACTACGATAAATTCAGATTGAGGTGCTAATTTTCTTACAACGGAAGGAAAGAAAGATTCAAAGCAAATTATCATACCAACGTTTCCGTATTTCTCTATATTGATACTTTTTTCAGTACCTCCAGTAAAATAGTACATTCCTTTAAGAAAGTCAAATTTGCCGAATACAGATTTGTAAGGTAACATTTCAACAAATGGAAAGAGCTTGACCTTGTCATATCTGTTAACGCGTTTTCCTTTTGAATAGATATGCAAACTATTAAACACATCCTTTTCTTCCACTGTAGGATATCCAATAACTATGGTTTTATCCCCAAATATGTTCAGTAATCTTTTCTCGATATCGGAATTTCTGATATCCTCTCCAGGGAAAACTGCTTCGGGAAATATTATCAAGTAATCTGGCACGTCAGAAAAATTTTGCTCGAGATATCTCAGTATCTTTTCTGATGGGTAGTTGTATTTCACATTTTGTGGCACATTTGTCTGGGCTAAAACAACAGGTTTACTTCCAACACTTTTAGGTAATTGCGATTCAACAGCTCCGTTTATCAAAATGATTCCAGCAAATATAGACAACACGTATGGCATATTCCACTTGTTCTTTTTTAATATCCTGTAAAATTCATAATTTACCACTGTAATTAAAAAAACTAAACCAAGCGTTCCTGTAAATGGTAGAATCTGTAGTAAACCCTTAAAATTGTATAAAGCATCGCTTAACCTACCACCTGTAAATCCTATATCGCCAATTCCCCTCAAGAAATCTGAAATAACATATAGGGAAGCTACAAAAATTGGTTCAAGTACCCTAAATCTGATTTTTTGACCCCAAAGTCCATAAAAAACTCCAAAAATTACAAAGGGCACTGCTTGTATTATACAAAATAACGCATAAACAAAAACACCCGTCAAAGGAGAAAACCTTCCAAATAATTCTGGTAATCCTTTTGTTAAAGTTGGGATTAAATAATTGAAGTTAAGAAATGAAAATACAAAAAAGTAAAGAAAACATATTAATCCACTTACTATCGGTCCTTTTTTTTCAAGGGCAAAAAACAAAGGAATTAGAGCAAAAAAAACAAACCCTCCGTAAATGTAACCAGGCATTGCTGCTGTAAGTAAAAAAGAGGAAAGTAAAACATTAATTATAGTATCTAACATTTAAATCCCCCTTATTTTTTCATTCAATTTTTCAAACCTTATTTTACGAACAATTCAAGGGCATTTTTTAGCTTTTCAACAACGTATTCTTGATCTTCCAACGTTAGATCAGTATAGAATGGTAGAGCCATTGTTCTAGTTGAAACTTGTTCAGTAACGGGGAGCATTCCTTCTTTCCATCCTAATTCTCTGTAAGGTTTTTGAAGATGAACTGGTTCAAAATAATTTCTTACCTGCACACCTTCAATTTCTAAGTACTCCATAATTCTCCGTCGAGTCAATCTATCCACATATTCTGGTAATCGAATAATGTAAACAAACCAAGACATTCTTGTAACATAATCTTTTACAACGGGAATTTGAATATCTAATTTTGACAGAAGTTTGTTGTATCTATTTGCAACATCACTTCTTCTATTTATGATCTCATCAATTCTTTGCATCTGTGACCAACCCAATGCTGCTGACATTTCATCAATTCTATAGTTATAACCTACATATTCGTGCGCAAGCCACTCTGAGCCTTCCCCTCTTCCTTGATTTCTAAGTGACTTTGAAATTTTGTAAACAGTTTCGTCGTTAGTTACAATTATTCCTCCTTCCCCTGTTGTGATTTGCTTATTGGCATAAAATGCAAATGCACCTGCAATCCCAAAAGTTCCTACTTTTTTTCCCTTATACTCACTACCAAGTGCTTCGCAAGAGTCTTCGATGATTGTTACATTGTAATTTGAGCAAATTTCTGTTATTTTATCCCAGTCTAACGGGTGACCAAAGATGTCAACCCCCATTAAGTATATCTCTGAACATTCTTTTGAATACTTATCAAGTACATATTCTAAGGCAGAAGGATCGACATTCATTGTATCTGGCTGTATATCTACAAAGACAACTTTACCTTTTTCGAAAAGCGCAACATTGGCAGAAGCGACAAATGTAAAAGAAGGTACTATTAAGAGTGATTTTTCACTAAAATTAGTGGCTTTTAATATAAGATGCAGTGCACTTGTCCCGCTGGAGACTGCAACAGCATATCTAAGACCAGTGAATTCAGCAACAACTTTTTCAAACGCCTCTGTGTAAGGACCTATACTTAACCTTCCTGATTTGAGAACCTGAACAACTACATCTATATCAGACTGAGATATCTGCGGACTTGAAAGCTGGATTTTTTTCAATTTTCTTCACATCCTTTTTATTTTTTTCAATTGTATTATATCATCGATTTACATAATATTGCTCTATTCAAGTTTTATTCTTTTTAGGAAATTGTATTCGTTCAATGCTTCGTCGTACATTCCTGCCTTTTCGTATAACTGAGCTAACTTTAACCTTTTGTTTTCGTTCAGCGGATCTTTTTCAACGACTTTTCTATAATTCAAGGCAGCTTTCCTCCAGATCCCAAAAGTTAACCAAACATAATATCTAACTATTGGGAAAGAAAGAAGAATCGAAAACAACAAAATGCAAACAGTTACAACTAACAACAAAAGATATTTTAGTGAGCTGAACATCTTCTTTGAAATAATTTCCAGTAATTTTTGTATATTTTCTTGTAAATTTTTAAGAGCAGGGGTGTTTGATTTGTGAGAACTTTTTAAATCTGGTTCTTTGTATTCTGGATTGTATTCAGCAATCGAATTGTAAATTTCCAAATACCTTTGTTTTTTTTCTTCAGTTTTTTCCTTGGCTAACTTTTCGAAAAGAACCTTTACAATGTTCCTTAACAACGTATCTTTGCTTTGGACTTTTGAGAGTATTTGAACATAACCTTTTTTGCCTCCATCTTTTAAGAGTAAGTTTATCAGTTCTTCCGAGATTTTTTCATAATCATATTCATTTATTACATCGATAATCACATCAAACAAGTATAAAACATCTGGATTATTTTGCACATTATTTATGGCATAATCAAGGAGTGTATCTTTGTTAAATATATCAATTAAGTAATACTTCATAACTTTTGTCAAAGAACCAGACTTTAAAAAATTCACAAGTCCCTCGATGTCTTCTTTAACTGCGAACTCGTAATCTTTTAACTTGCGTTTGGCGTGTAGGAACTTACCTAACTTGTCTATAGTTTCGGTATCTGAAGTTTTTTGATTAGAAATATATAACAAATACATATCCCAAGCAAATTCTGGGTCTACTTTAGATTTTGCAATGATATCTTCAACAGTAAGTGAGAATGCCAAAAAGTTACTTAGAATCACTATTATTAGAATTTTTATTTTCAGAAAGGCCGTACGGTTCTTTTTCATCGTTATCCTCCGGTTCAACATGAATAACGACATCGTAAATATTTTTAGTATCACAAAGTTTTTCTTTTATACACTTTGTTATATCATGGGCTTCTCTAACACTCATATGTTCATCAACTTCAACGTCCATATCGATATCAAATTTTCCACCTATTTTTCTAACTCTTACCTTGTGTGGATTTGATGCGCCACATACTTTACAAGCATTGAAGATCTTTTCATATATCCACATTTCCTCTTCCTTCAATCCATCCATCAATTCGTGAGCGTTCTCTTCGAAAACTTCCCATGCTACTTTTATTATTATACCAGACATGATCAAACCAACAAGCGGATCCATCCAAGATAAACCAATTTTGTTTAAAAATACACCGAGAAACACCAATCCAGACATCATAATATCGTTCCGCATATTCTTCGCTTCTGCAATCATAGCATAGCTTTTGTTTTTCTTACCAGCTGAATATTCTATTGAAAACAGGAAAGTCTTTCCAATTACAGAAATGACCGCCGCTAAAAGCGGAAGCACTCCTGAAAGTATTTCGTGTTCACCTGTTATCAATCTTTTTGCGCTCTCAATTAAAAGTGTAAAACCTGCATAAAATATGACAAAAGAGATGACCTTTGCTCCTATGTTTTCGGCTTTCTGGTGTCCATATGGATGTTCCTTATCGGCTGGTTTACGCGATATTACAGTTGATACAAGCATTGTCGAAGACGTGAGTATATCCGTTGAAGTATCAATACCATCAGAAGATCTGCCATACTTTTAAATATTAATCCTATGCTTACCTTTATCACTGCAAGTATAAGATTAGTAGCAACGGCAATAGCTGAAACTATTTTTAACTCTCTTTCTGCCGAGCTCTCCATACTAATTCCTCCAATCTTTGCGAATAAAAAACAAGGGGCTTTTTTAACCCCTTGTTAATGAGATTCATTATCAATCTTACTTTCCAAGTGCCACCTTTGCTATATTCACATACTCTTTGAAACTCTCTGGATCATTTACGGCAAGTTCTGCAAGCATCTTTCTATTAATTGCAACATTCGCGAGCTTCAATCCATGAATAAGTTCGTTGTATTTCAATCCTTCATTTCTTGCTGCAATGTTTATCCTTGTTATCCACAATTTTCTGAAATTACCTTTTTTGTTTTTCCTTCCATCAAACGCGAATTTTAATGCCCTGTAATACGACTGCTTAGCTAGCGTATATCTTCTACTTAAAGCTCCCCTGAACCCTTTCACAAATTTAAGAAATTTCTTTTTCTTCTTTTTCGAATTTAAAGCATTTTTGACACGCATATACACTTCCTCCCTTTCAAAGATCTATTTATTTTCTACCGAGCAAACTGAGAATCCTTGCTTCGTCAGATTTTGAAACAACATCCTCGAGTCTTAGAGCTCTCAACGTTGATCTTCTTTTCTTACCAGTTTTATGCCATGCATTTGCATGTCTTCTCATGATTTTTCCATTTTTTGTAACTCTGAAGCGCTTTGCGGCTGTTTTGCTTGTCTTCATTTTCCTTTTAGCCATGTTTATCCCTCCTGTTTTATTGGTTAGAAGCCACAGGTAACGAATTATGAGTTGATCAAAACTATAAATTCTTTGGTTTCAAAACCATCCACATATCTCGACCTTCCATTTTAGCTTCCTTTTCTACATTCCCTATATCAGAAATATCCCTAGCGATCCTGTCTAATATTTCCTTACCCTTTTCAACGAAAGCTAATTCTCTCCCCCTGAACATTACGGTAACTTTAACTTTGTTTCCATCGTTCAAAAATCTCTTTATATGTTTTATTTTCGTTTGATAGTCATGTTCATTTATAACTGGTCTGAACTTCATTTCCTTAACTTCAATAATCTTTTGATTTTTCTTTGCTTTTTGTTCCTTCTTTGACAATTCGTACTTGTATTTTCCATAATCCAGTACACGGGCAACTGGTGGTTGAGCATTTGGAGCTACCAATATCAAGTCCAAACCTTTTGACCTTGCAAAATCAATAGCAGCAGACTTTGACATAATTCCAATAGCTTTACCTTCTTCATCAACTACTCGAACCTCATTGAACGGAATTTCCTCGTTTTTTATAATTTTCTCTTTCTCGTTTTTAATAGTTTTCACCCTCCTGTTAACATATATTTATTAAAAAAATTTAGACGGACTAGACGCCCGCCTAAATCTTTTCGATTAATTATTTACTAAAAACTAACTCCTCAAATACCTAACAAGCTTACGCTGTTAGGTGGGAAGCCGGGCGCCTCCACTTCCAAACTATCATACTTTTTGGTGGGCCGCGTGGG
>JBCNVJ010000171.1:0-5683 GCA_039630255.1 Fervidobacterium sp.
AAGCAAATCTGCTATCGTAAAATCTTCGGATGATAAACCGTTTCGTCCATCCACTACGCTTAATAAGACAAGAGCGGCTTCTGATAGTGATCTAACGCTATCTCCTTACTTTTTTCAATATCCACCTCTTCTGGCTGTTTAAATTGACATGTATATCAAGCCGCAATCCAAAAACCTTATCATACCAAATGACGCGGTCTATGACCGCGTCACGTGTGGTTCCATCCTCGTCTGCAACTATTGATTTTCTTTTACCTATCAATTTATTAAAAAGTGTTGACTTGCCTACGTTACTCTTGCCTACTATTAGCACCGTCGGTACTTTCTCTCTGAGTCTTTGAGTCATTCGAAATTTTTACCTCCACATTTGCCTTCCCAAAATCATTGCTTCGTTCTTGGTTAACAAACGAATTCTCATACGCTTTTGGACTCACTATAACTTTGTAAATATCCTTTTGTTGCTCAAGCTTTATTATTTTACCATCTATTTCATCACCTAAGTTTAAGTTTTCGTAAACTTGTGATTTCGGTATGTAGACTTCTATGTTTTCACAAAGACCAATGTATCCTTTTTCCATAGACTTTATAATCTTAGCTCTCACGATATCTCCTTCTTTGTGAATTTTTGCAAAGTTTTCCCACGGATTTGGCATCGCTTTTCTAATACTTACGTGTATCCTTTTGTTATTACGATCTATGTTAATAATTTGAAAACGAACAATTTCGTTTTCTTTAATGACATCTTCGACTTTATCAACGAAATTCCATGAGATTTCGGAAATGTTACAAAAGGCAGTTACCTCAGGTTCTATTTCTATAATGACCCCTTTTGGAAGCACCTTTATTACCTTACCTTGCGCTATACTTCCTTCAGTCATTTTGGCTAACAAATTTTCCCAAGGATCACCAATTACGCTCTTATAGCTCAACTTTATCTGACGTTTTTCCGGGTTAACTTCCAAGACTTGTAGTCTTACAAAATCACCGCTGCTAACGACTTCGTTAATATTTCCTTTTCTTTGCCAGAAAACTTCCTCTATAGGGATGAATCCTTCAACACCATCTTCCAATTTGGCAAAGAAACCAAAAGGCTTTACTGAAGTTACAACGCCGGTTACTATCTGACCAACTTGATACTTTTTAGGTACATTTTCCCATGGATCTGGTAACAAAGCTTTCAAGCTGAGTATTAGCCTTTTCTTTTCATGGTTTATCTCTTTTATTAAGAATTTCATAGTTTTTCCTATCTTCAATACGTCCTTTGCTTTTACAGAAGCATTGTAAGAAATTTCTCCGTTTGGTATATACCCAGTCGTAACACCAGCTACTTTTATCACTGCACCTCTTTCATCTACGTCTTCAACAATACCCTCTATTACATCTCCAGGCTTTCTATTGGTGTAAAATTCCTCAATTAATTTTTGGAATAGTTTCTTTCTTGAGACCACTATATTTGCTTTTCTACCTCTGATTTCAAAAGACAAAACAGCAAACTGAATTTTTCCTTTTGGTATTTCTTCGTCTTCTTTTATGTTTGATTCACTACCTGGAAGAAACGCTTCCACAGTATTTTCAAGAATTACTTTGTATCCTCCTTTTATACGTTCAACTATCTTTCCATGAATCGCTTTCCCGCTTTCTTTGGCTTTCCTTATTTCTTCAAGAACAAACCTTTCCATTGGCTTTTTCTCAGAAAGTATTGCTGTACCTTCGTTTTCGTCTATCTTTTCCACACGTGCCTTTACCTTATCTCCAACTTTATACTCATTAATTTCTCTGAAAAGTTCTTCTAACGGCACAAATCCAGTAACTTTCCCACCAAGATCGATAGTCAAACCAGTTGGCGAAATTTGTGTTACAACACCTTCAACAATCCTTCCCCTTCCCACCTGATTTGTACTTTCATATTCACTCAGAAGTTGCTCGAATGAATCTTCAAGAAGTTCTTCCTTAGAGATGTTGTTCAAATCTGCCATGTAAAGTTCCCTCCCACCGTAGTTTTCAATAAGGTATGAAGCTATTTTGTCAACATCGTTCGAATCTGTTGATGTACCACTTATTAATCCAACTTTTATTTTTTCATCTTTAAGTATTTCTCCAAGGCTTGTTCCGTTTAAATTGTTTATAAACTCTTTGATATTTTCAACGTGCAAGGTTAAAGTGATTTTTGAGGATATTTCGTACAGTTTTTTTGTATTTGAACTATTTTTTCCACCAACAACGATTATTAAATTGCATAATTTAGCTAATTGATTTACAGCTTTTTCTCTCTCGATTGTAACTTTGCATATCGTGTTTAATACTTTTATTTCCTTTCCTCTGTTTTTAGAATGCATTTCTTCAACAAATTTAACAAAATCTTCTTCCGAACTTGTGGTCTGACTAATTATTGCAATTTTATCATCAGGTAAAGTTAAGGATTCAGCTGTAACTATTGCGTTATTTACATAACCTGATAATGCAATCATTTCAGGATGATCCTTCTTTCCGAAAACAACTACACGGTAACCGTCATTATACAACTTTGTTGCCAATCTAAAGTTTTCACTAACTATTGGACATGTTAAATCAATTATTTCGTATCTTTTACTGATTTCAGCAATTTTATCTGGTGGTAAGCCGTGTGCTCTTACAACAAATCGGCAGTTGTCCTGTGGTTCATATTTTAATCCAAGCATCTTAAGTTTTTCAAGTACACTGTTATTGTGTACTATATCTCCATCTGTGAATAATATTTCACCATTTTCAAGACGTTTAACTATCTCATCAATTGCATTTTTCACTCCAAAGCAAAATCCAATAGGTCCCTTTACAATTTCCAAACTCATGATATACAGCACCTTTCTTTTACAATCTGTAATATTTTCTCAACAACTTGCTCTATTGTCAAATTTGATGTGTCTATTTCTATTGCACCGTGTGGCTTTATTAATGGTGCTATTTCACGAGTTGAGTCATTTTCGTCTCTTTTTTTGATTTGGGTTAGTAACTCATCGTAACTAACCTCTATACCTTTTTCTTTTAGTTCTTTGTAACGTCTTTGTGCCCTTATTTCCGGTGAAGCAACAAGAAATATCTTTACCGTTGCATCAGGCATTACTACGGTTCCTATATCTCTACCTTCGGCTACTATACTCTTATTTTTGCATATTTCTTGTTGCATCTTAGTAAGATATTTTCTCACTTGTGGATTTGCCGCATACATTGATGCATACATTCCAGCTTCTGGAGTTCTTATCTCCTCTTCAATCTTTTTACCGTTTAAATAAAATGTACCATTCGAATAATCGATGATTAAATCTTTTAAAAACTCATCCAATTTACTCTCCTTCGGATCAACCCCCAGATTATGCAAATAAAGTCCTATTATTCGATACATTGCCCCAGTGTCAAGATAGTCAATATTTAATTTTTGAGCTATTAATTTTGCAACAGTAGTCTTGCCGGAACCAGCAGGCCCGTCTATTGCTATTTTGCAATACAATTTGTTAAGCCTCCTCTACAGTAGAAACTATTTTAAACACCCTGTCAAGTCTTGTCATTTCAAATATTCTCATTACAGTCTGTTTAAGAGCAGCAAGTATAAGTTCCTTTTCTGCCATTCTAGCATCTTTGTACAATGCGACAAGACTCCCAAGCCCAGCACTGTCTATGTAATTCACTTCGGACATATCAAGTACTATCTTGCTCAATTTAGTTTCTGTAATGACATCTTTTAAGAATTTCTTGACCTCTCCAGAGTGATAAGCATCAATCTCTCCGTGTATAGAAACTACAAGTTTACCAGAAACTTCCTTTTTATCGAATTTGATAGCCATGACTTTCACCTCCAAAAAATTTTAAATTAGCTTGAGCGCTATTCCTAGTTCATCGAGCTGGAGTTGTGTAACACTTGAAGGAGCGTTAGTCAAAAGACAAGTTCCACTTGAAGTTTTTGGAAACGCTATAACTTCCCTTATGTTATCCACACCTGCGGCTATAGCGGCTAATCTATCTAAACCAAATGCTATCCCACCATGTGGTGGAACACCGTATTGGAGTGCCTCAAGGAAAAATCCAAATTTTTCTTTCGCTTCTTCTTTAGTTAAACCGATGATATCAAAAACTTTCTCTTGTATTTCCCTGCTGTGTATTCTTATACTTCCTCCACCAACTTCAAACCCATTGATAACCATATCATAAGCGTGCGCCCTTACTTTCGAAAGTTCGACCCCACTTTCCAGATCTTCCAAATATGGCATTGTAAATGGATGATGTCTTGCAACGTATCTTTTTTCTTCTTCATTCCATTCAAGGAATGGGAAATCTGTAATCCAAAGTGCATCGTAACCACTTACTTTCATATATTGTCTGCCTATCTTCAATCTTAAAGCACCAAGTGCTTCATTTAATCTTTGTCTATCATCGTGAGCTGCAATTATAAAGACTTCCCCATTTAACATATTATACCTACTTGCAATATTTCTATACTCGTTTTCTAAGTATTTTAATGTTGTTGAAGTGATCTCGTTATTTTCATACTTGAACCATAATACTCCACCAAGTCCAAATGTTTTGATAAATTCTGAGTATTCGTCAGCGATTTTCCGACTTATAGGTATAGCTGTTTTAAAGCCCTTTATGCTACCACCTCGTTCAATAATATCTTTAACAATCTTAAATTCTGAGTTTTTAAAGATATCTGTAACATCTACCAACTCCATTCCATACCTTCTATCAGGTTTATCCGAACCATATTTCTCAATTGCCTCTTCAAATGTTAGTCTGTCGAATTTATCAGGAAGCTCAATACCTACCGAAGCGTATATGTATCTTATCAGATTTTCAGAAAGACTCATAACATCTTCCATGTGAACAAAAGACATTTCAATATCTATCTGGGTGAATTCTGGTTGCCTGTCAGCTCTCAAATCTTCATCCCTGAAGCATCTCACAACTTGGAAATACTTATCTATTCCAGAGATCATGAGTATCTGCTTAAAGAGTTGGGGACTTTGCGGTAGTGCGTAAAAATTACCCTTCTTGAGCCTCGATGGAACAAGAAAGTCCCTCGCTCCTTCCGGCGTACTTTTTGTTAGATAAGGTGTCTCGATTTCAAGAAAACCTTGAGACGAAAGGTACTCTCTTGTCTTTAAAGCCAATTTGTGCCTGATTATAAGATTGTTCAACATTTTTTGGTTTCTAATGTCAAGATATCTGTATCTTAATCTGACTTCTTCGGAAACATCATCACCTGGATAAAATGGGGGAAGTGAAGATTTTGACAAAATTTTCAAACTGTGTGCAAGAACTTCTATTTCCCCTGTTACTTCTGAAGTTACAGCCTCCTTAGGTCTTTTCCTTACAACACCTTCTATCTGAACAACATCTTCCCTGGAAATTTCATCAACAACTGAATAGACAGGAGAATCTGGATTTACAACTACTTGTGTCTTTCCATACCTATCTCTCAAAACAATGAATTTAACACCGCCAAGATCTCTTATCCTATCCACCCAACCTGAGAGAACAACGTTTTTACCTTCTTCAGAAGCTCTAAGTTCACCGCACGTGTGGGTTCTATACATTTATTTACCTCCCTTTTTTCACTGTTGCAACACTATTAGTCCAAATCACTTGAGGCTATCTTTGTAAATTTCCCAGTCTTGTAAGAATCTTTTAATACCAACATCAGTCAGTGGAT
>JBCNVJ010000172.1:0-10349 GCA_039630255.1 Fervidobacterium sp.
ATTTTTCATCTGAACACCTTCCGTTCAATTTAAAAATAAATTAGCTTAACATGATTATATTATCATACACAAAAAATTACACAAAGTCAATTTTTGTATTAATAACAATCTCTGGTATAATTAATAACGAATCTGACACAAATAATTGACACTGACCTAAAAAGGAGGACATTATGATATTAAACGTTCTTGTTTTAACTGTTTCAGCTATCATTTCTTTTATTTATCTTAGATATGCAACAATCAATAAATTGAAAGATAGTGGAAAAAGAGTGCTAAACAGCTGGAAAATATCTGTGATTATCCCTGCAAGGAATGAAGAGAAAAATATTGGTAAGATTTTATCTTTGTTGAAAAACCAAAGTTTTCCAGCTTATGAAATAATCGTAGTAGATGATAATTCTTCAGACAGAACTTCAGAAATAGCAAGCAGTTTTAATGACGTCAGGTTGGTAAGATTAACAGATAATCCTCCCAGAGGTTGGATTGGCAAATCGTGGGCTATTTGGAATGGGTATTTGAATTCTTCCGGTGATATATTGATTTTTATGGATGCCGATGTCGAACCAACGGAAAAGACACTCGAGATTTTAATTGGCAAGTACGAAAAATATGGAGGATTGATTTCAGTTTGGCCTTATCAAAGATTTGAAAAATTCTACGAACATTTAAACTTGACCTTTAACCTTATTGTCGTTTACGCAAGCAACATGTTTGGTTTCCCCATAAAGAAGCCTTCGGGTGTATTTGGACCGATCATCTTAACTTCCAGAAAAGACTATGAATACGTAGGTGGCCACGAAAGTGTTAAAGATTCCGTTTTGGAAGATATAAAACTTGGAAAACTGTACATTAGCAAGGGCATTAAGGTAACAAACTTAATAGGTAACGGCATAGTAAAATTTCGTATGTATCCGGAGGGTATAAAACAACTCTTTGAAGGTTTTTCCAAAAATATGTCTTCAGGGGCGATGAGCGGTGGAATACTGAATTTTGCCTTGGCTTTCTTATGGATCTCAGGTTTTTATTCTTCATTCTCGAATTTTTCTTTCCCAATTTGGTATTCAACTGCAAGATATTTAATTTTTTCGTTACTAGTGTATTTAATGACAAAACCTATTGGCGACTATAAATGGTACGATGCATTCTTATATCCTGTACACTTTATTTTTTTCCTAATTGTTTTCTTTTATTCTTTGTATAGAACTGTTGTTGTTAGAAAAGTGGTTTGGAGGGGGCGACAGATTGATGTCTGAATGGTTGTTTTACACTTTACTTATATTCTCTCAATTTTTATCAGGCTCGATTATGTACTCTGTCATCTTGGCGAAGATACGGGGTGTTGATCTAAGAAAAGTTAGAGACGGCAATCCCGGTTCCAGTAATTTATGGAGAGCAGCAGGGTTCAAATTGGGATTCACCGCACTTGCACTTGACTATTTTAAAGGAGTATTTCCCACAGCAATTTTTGCTTGGAAAAATTCAGTTTTAGGAAACGAGTTGAGTCCTTATGTAATATCTATTGCAGCACTCTTCGGTGTACTTGGTCATGCATTTTCTCCGTTTCTGAAGTTTAAAGGAGGAAAAGCCATAGCAACTACATTCGGTGCTTGGTCTGTTCTAACCAAGTGGGAGGCTCCTACTTTGCTTGGAGCTGTATTTACTATTTTTTCTATTATCAACAAACTTAAAGGCAAGCAAAAAACAACCCCAGAAGAGGATGCATTAAGAGTTTTTGTTGGATTTTTGGTCCTTTTCATATACACAATGTGGAGAGTTTTAAGCGGTAGATTTCAGTTATTAGTACTGTATTTCGGTAACCTCGCGATAGTAGTCTATAAACACAAGAAAGAAATTAAAAAACTTATAACTTTAAGGAGGCGATTTAATGAAAGTTAAAAAGCATCATTTAATTTCAATTTTTTTAGCAGCTATGTTACTCTATCCCTCGGTGCTCTTGGCAAACCAAGAGATTTACAATGACTTTTATCAAAGGTTTTTAAATGCCAGATCTTATCAAAATACTGAGGAGATTTCAACGTTGATAAAAAACTTAGAAGATATCTTAACGAAGATCAACAATCCTCACATCTACGATTTTAAAGTGCTACTAGCTGAGTGTTATTTAGAATATGGAAATTTGTTTAAAACTGAAAAAGAAAGAAAGTTCTACTTTGAGAAAGCACTTTCGCTTTCTCAGGAAATAATAAGCATACAACAGAACAATGGTAAAGCTTACTATATTGCCGCGATATCAACCTCAAGGCTTATTGAGTACGCTAATATTTTTCAAAAACTTTCACTTTTGAACAACTTTGATGATTACATGTCAAAAGCTATAAAGTATCTAAGCGAAGATGTATATAAAGGTTTTGCTTACATGGGATTTGCTGTCAGATATATGAATCCACCTTGGCCTTTTAATGATTATAACAAAAGTGATATATATTTCAAAGAAGCACAAAAATACATAGGCGATTATTCTGGTTTATACCTCCATTGGGGGTATTTATACTTAAAGACAAATAAAAAGCAAAAAGCATTGGAAATGTTCAAAAAAGTTGTGTCCATGGAAGCACATAAATTATTTTTCAAGGCACATGCTGAAAATGTTATAATAGCCAAAGAAGAGATTAAAAAATTGAAAGATGATTAAATAAAACGTTCCGGGGGGTTTCTGATGAGAGCAATATTTTGGGTGGTTGTAACATTTTGGTGGGCCATTGACTTTTACGTTCTTGTACTTAAAAAGAATGGGTACCATAAAATTCTTGAAAGAGGAAGTAAGTTTATAATGACATTTCTGATTTTCCTTGGTGTTATCTTAGCAATCGCCCCTTCAGGTTTTAGAGAAAGCTGGAAGGCAAGAGAATTCGGAATTTTTCAAATCATTGGCACCATAATCCTTGCAATAGGTGTTATAATACGTCTTTTATCTATTATGACGCTTGGTAAGCATTTTACACCAGATATAGGCATCGTCAAAGATAAGAAACTTGTAACAAATGGGTTATACAGTAAAATACGACATCCAAGTTATACGGGTGAAATAGTGGCTTTCCTGGGTCTCGCGTTAATTTTTCAACATATTCCGTCTTCGATTTTCGTCTTTGCATTTCCCGCTATCGCATTTGTTTATCGAGCATTTCTGGAGGAAAAGAAGCTCATAGAAGAGTTTGGAGAGGAATATCTACAGTATAGAAAGAGAACAAGAATGTTCATTTGAAGGGGGCATATCAAGTGATAAAAAACCAGTGGTATGTAGTTTTATCATCAAAGCAAGTTAAAAAGGGAAAATTGATTGGTATTACTCGTTTTGGTGAAAAAATGGCACTTTGGAGAGATTTTGACGGAAAAGTCCATTGCATTTCAGATATATGTTGCCATAGGGGAGCTTCCATATCTCATGGAAAACTCATCAATAACGGTGAAAGGGTTAGATGCCCATTTCATGGTTTTGAATATGATCCAACAGGACGTGTGAAAATAATCCCTGCAAACGGTAGAACCACACCAGTTCCGGAGAATTTCAAAGTTCGTAGCTATAAAACGTACGAACATGCAAACTTTATCTGGCTATGGTACGGTCATGAAGAACCAAAAACTGATCCAAAGTTTTTTGATGATATAACAGATGATTTATCATACTATGAGTTTTGGGAAACGTGGAATGTACACTATTCAAGAGCAATTGAAAATCAACTTGATCCCGTACACGTTCCTTTTGTACATTACAATACCATAGGAAGGGGCAATAGAACAATTGTTGATGGTCCTCTTGTTAAATGGGTTGATGACACACTGTTTTACTTTTACGTATTCAATAGAGTAGACGATGGAAAACCAGCAAAGAAAGCCGAAGAAATTAGCGTTAATGAAAAAAGCAAAGTATATCTTGAATTTAAATTTCCAAACATATGGCAGAATCACATCGACGAAAGAATAAGAATTATTGCTGCGTTTGCACCTGTAGACGAAGAACACACAACAATATACCTGAGATTTTATGTAGGTCTTACAAAAATAAAACTAATCGACAAAATAATTGCATTTTTGGGAACGCCTTTCAACAAGAAGGTCTTACACCAAGACAAAAGAGTCGTTGAAACCCAGGTTCCTAAGAAAAGTGAATTAAAAATGGGAGAAAATCTCATACCAGGTGACGCACCCATATTAGAATACAGAAAAAAGAGAGAGGAATTAAAAAAGAAATTCTAAAAAAAATCAGAATCGATTAAATTTTTCACACCCTCCACATCCTATGGAGGGTATTTTATTTAAATTATAAACATAAAGTAATACATGATCAATTTACGTCTCTAAATCTTTACTTAACTTTTTCAAAATGATTTGATATTATTACAGTGTTCTATATATATATGACAATATATAACTAAAACAGTATTAAGGAATGTGTGATGAACGAATGCTGCTACGCAATGGAAGACATTATTTGGAGGAGAGGATAGTATGAGTAATGATGTGAAGGAAAAGACGTTTGTTGTAGTGATCTTAATTACACTATGTTTAGCCTTAGGTCTCGTTGGGATTTTTGCTTCGTATGTTCCGATTAAAGTTGTTGCGAGTTTCGGTGCAATAGTGTGTATTGGATTTTTGTTAAAACATTACACAAAAAGCATGTTAGGTTTTATTGTATTAGCTACTTTAATCTTCTTGATCCCCGCTGCAGGAGTTACATTGGTTGAACAGTCGATGAAAAATGGAAGAACCAACTTTGTTACAGAATTTATCGAAAGTATTGCAAAAGATTGGAAATTCCCAACTAGGGGTATGTACTATAAATTCGATAGTGAAATGGCAGCTCCAAGAGACTTGAAAATAAATATCAAAGGTGAAGTCATTATCTCGTTTGTCGATACAGCAAAGGTAAAATATCCAAAAATCCTTTCTGTTAAAAAAATTGGAGATAGTGTGGAAATTTACGGAGGTGATAAGAAATCAACATATGTTTTCGAAATTGGAAATAGAAATGTTGAACGGCTTCAAGTAAATGGTGTGCATCTGAGAGCTCTTGGAAAAATAAGCGCTTTAAGTTTATTGTTTTCTGCCGTTTCTGTAGAAATGAATGGAGAATTTATTGCAAAAGAAATTAATGTGGATGGCACAAATATTGAATTTGAAGGAAAGCTTTCATCAGAAAAACTCTCCTTAGATAGTGTGGGAATGAAATTGAAAGGCTCGTGTTATGCAGATGATGTTAAAATCAGTGGTGTTGGTATAGAATTGAATTTGAGAGTTTCAGATTGCACCAATTTTGACATCTCCGGTACAGCAGTAAATGGCGTTCTTGTTTACTTAGGAGAAAGGGATTTCAAGCTAAATGTTGAAGGTGTCGGAGGTGTTCTTGAATTCAAGAATCTATCAAAAAATTCTGTTGATGTTCAAAGCAATGGCGTCAAGGTAGTGAGAAAATGATAAAGAAGACATTTGACAGCACCTTTTTCAACAACTTCAAGAAGGTTGATAAACACAGTGGGGTACCCGCGTATCTTCAGATAGTTAATCAGATAAAAACAAAAATAATGACAGGTCAGTTGAGTAAAGGTATGCAATTACCACCTGTAAGAGAACTTCAAAATATATTTGATGTAAATGTAAATACTATTCTTAAAGCACTCGAGAGGCTTAAGTTTGAAGGGATTGTTGAAGCAAGACAAGGTATTGGATACTTTATTTCGGAGAACATACTTGTTCAGGAAATGGTGATTGAGAGTATTAAAAAGCTTGTTAGATTCTTAAAAGACAAAGATATAGATCTTTATACCACAATAGCACTTATTGAGGAGGTGTGGCGAAATGAGTAACATTCTTTCTATCATACAGGATCATCTTGGACTTTTTGAGGCTTATTTAAGGAAGCAATTTGTGGAAAAAATTAGAACCATAATTTTTTTCATCGTTCTTATGCTCTTTCCAGATAAAAATGTTAAAATGTTCTGTTTGTTTTTCATCATGCTTTTTTCAATTATAAGTGACATAAGACATAATAGAATAGAACTAATGATATTCTTACCTTTCACAAGAAAGATGGTGTATTGGTATGAATTTGGATTTATGACTCTTTTGGTGCTATTAACTACATTTGCAGGTTTGCCATTTTACAGAGATTTCTCTTCTGCTTTAGCTGATTTACTAAGTAGTATGATATATCTATCTGGTTATTACGGTGCGATAATTTCTCTGACTATGCTTAGAATTGATGGAATTGCTGCTGCTTTTTTGTTCTTGGTAATTGATTCAATCTTGTCATCTTGGGATTCGTATACAAATGTTTTCAGATTAATTAGTCCATCTAGCCAAGGAAATACAGTAAGTTCTTTGATATTTTCCTTAGGCTTACTCTTGATAGGATATTTAACTTTTGAAAAAGGGGGTAGAAAATGATGGATACGAATTATATAATTGAAGAAGACGAAAATGTACTTGAGGTTCGAAACCTTTCGAAAAGATTTACAAACAAACAAGTGTTGAGCGATATATCTTTCTGTGTGAGAAAGGGGAGTATATTTGCGCTAATAGGACCCAACGGTGCTGGAAAAACAACAACAATAAAGTGTATACTCGATGTAATTTCAAAAGACAGTGGAGAAGTCGTTATATTTGGTGAGCGCTTTAAACCGTATGTAAAAAAAGAAATAGCCGTTGTCTCCGAAGATAGAAGAGTCCTTAGAAATTTTACAGCGAATGATTACGAAAAGTTATGGGCTTCACTTTACAAAAATTGGGATAAACGAACTTTCGACGTACTGATGAGTAGATACAGTTTTAACTTAGATCAAAAAGTTGACGAATATTCAATAGGTATGAAAACACTATTTTTTGTAATCTTGGCAATATCTTCTGGTTCGAGCTTACTAATTTTAGACGAACCTACACAACATTTGGATCCGACCATTCGATTTGAAATCATGGATTTAATTAAAAATGCCGCTAAGGAAGGTAGAACAATCCTTGTATCTTCACATGAGATATTTGAGCTTGAAGAGTACGCAACAGATTTTGCTATTATAAAATCGGGTGTGGTAATTTATACAGATTCTCTAGACGAAGCAAAAGAAAAACACAGAGTTATAGGTAGAGGTGAAAATTTTATAGCTGGGAAAATCATAGGTTTATTAGGTGATGAACTACTTGTAAGATTGAATGAGGATACTATAAACGTTGGAAGATATCCTAAGTTTAACGATATAGTGGTTGGTTATTTGAACTCAAAAGTTTTGTAATAGCTTCTCAAAAATCAAAGGAGGAGATATTCCATGAAAAGAGTGATTATAGTTATTTTTCTACTAGCACTTTTCTCCATAGTCCAAGCTGGGGTACTTCATTTTGAGCATGCGGATATCGTTTATCCTGAAGGGTATCTTGACATTGTTGTGAAGATTGGAAATATATTTGAAAGTACCAGATTGGATGTTATAAATCTTATTGGATACGATCCTGGAAGGATTACAATAATACTTCAAGATAAAGGAACAATTAGCAATGGATATACACAAGTTTTGTTGCACAAGAGTATAGTTCTATACGCATGGCCACCAGAAGGTTACATATATTTTCATCTGCCTTTGGAAGATTGGTATACTTATTTGATTATTCATGAATTCACACATATGTGTCATCTCTCCTATCAAGATGAACTAGCGAAATTTATAAGCTTGATAACAGGACTTCCATACTTACCCCAACTTAGTAGCCCATTTGTCGAAGGAACAACAGTTTTTGCAGAAAGCTCGTTTTCACTGTCATCCGGAAGACTCAACAATCCATTTTTCTCTAATGGTTTGTACTACTATTCTTTACCAAATTTTCCCTCCTTCAGTTACAAAGAAATTGTTCCGTATGATGATTACCGTGGTGGGTTGTTGTATTACAATTTCACAGCAGGGTTTTATAAATACCTTGTGGACACATACGGCCTTGAGAAGATGAAAAAATTTATTGCAAAAACATCAGAAACCGCCCCATTGATATTGAACCCTGATAAAGAGATCGCTGACCCATATGAATTTGCATTTGGCAAAAAATTTGATGAACTTTACACAGATTGGATTATGTATTTAACTAAACTTGATTACTCACAAGGTAAACTAATCTATCAATTGAGAAATTCATACATAATGCGAGTGGATTCAGTTGGAAGAGAGCTTTCCATCCTAAGGCAATCATTCGGCGCTGCGACATCCTATGTAGGTTCATTTGAAAATGGAGTCTTATTCATCGATGATTTGAATTTAAAAGTTGTAAAAGATTTACCGTTGAACGCAAACGATGTGAGGTATGATGATGGTAAAATATATGCTCTTGTTCCTTCGCTATCATTTGACAAATACGAAAACAAGATTTGGGACGTAACAAGAAACAAACTTGTTGCCTCAGGATATATAACATCTTTCGGCGTTAAAAATGGTCAGATCTACGTAAGTTATTACGATACTAAGAAATTGAAATCCAAAATCAGACAAATTAATGGTGAGTTTGAGTACACCTTCGATGGTTATATCAGAGCGATGGATGTTTCCAGCGATTATATAGCATTCTTGACGATTGATAACAAAATCGTAGTTCTAGATAAAAATGCTAACGAGGTAGCTTTTATAAAAGATAGGAATATGAAAGGTCCGTTTGTAAAGATTGATGGCAAACGTATACTCTTCTCAAGAGTAGAAGGAAATTATGTAATACCATATTATTACAATTTAGATAACAACAAATTTTACAAACTTGCAAGCAAAACCTTACTCTCGGACTTCACCATACACAAGGATGAGCTATACTATGTCAGTTATGTGCCCTACGGAAAGACAGGTGGTATGGGAATCTATAAGCAAAAAATAGAATTGGAAGAATTAGATAAACTGCCAAACGAATCTCCTATTTCAAATATATCAATAAAACAACACAATTATGAAAAAGGCGATGAGTTAGCCTTTAGACTTGGAACATTTTTGAGACCCGTCACCTGGGCTCCAATGTATACTTCTCAAATCCAAGAAAATGAGAGTATCATACATAACCTGTATATAATCTTTACCTTCTCGAACGTTGAGAATGATACATTTGTTGCACTAACTCCTATACTTGATGTTTATCAAAGCTCACCCAATTCTTTTGATTTTACCATACTTGGTTTTAGGCAATTTGTAGGTTTTGTTACACTAAAAGACTTTTGGGGTCTTTCAGCAAGCTACATATATCCAACTAATGATTATAGTTTATTAGGAGAATTAATCTTAGGTAGTTTCGACATTTCACCTAGCACATCAGTATATCTGCGCGGTGGTGTTAATTTTAAGTCAAGCAAAGATTACACACTTGATAATGTCTTCAGCTTAATAGGTGGCTTAGACGTACCTTACATAGATTCAAAAACGGTCAGCTTTGGCATTTTAACATTTACAAACCTTTTCTCAAGACCTGTAAGAATTGCAAACTGGATTGTTTCTTCAAATGACAAATTTGATCAACTTTTGACTCCGAATAGTTTTTATACACAAAATTCACTACTGTTTGCACTAAACAACGACACAAGTTTCTTAGCTCTTACAACAACAAAATTATCAGATCCATCAAAAACTCAATACGATGTTTCCTTAGCGCTGACTTTATTCAAGGATTCTGCTGAATTATTTGGTGGTCAAGTACTGTTGAAAAACTCTGGCGTTACACTTGGTCTTGCTAATCCAGGTAACATTCATGGTTTTTATTCACAGTTTTTCATAGAAACGTATCTTGGTAGCTTCAAATTGTATCCAAACATTGGTGTGTTTTTACAAATGATGGATTTGTATGGACTTCAACCACCTAACTTTAACGGAATAATTTATTTTGGTATAGGTTCATCTCCTCACTTAGTTAATATTGTTAATGGTATACCATTCTAATATACCGAAAAAGGGGGGAATTACATTGGATATTTTGGAGGTTGTTCAAAAAAGAAGGAGTATACGTTTATTCTCTGAAAAAGATATACCTGACGAAATATTATATAATATTGTAAAATACTCGCTTTTAGCACCAAGTGGCAGAAATTTGAAACCTGTTGAGCTTATAGTTATAAAAAACAAAGATACAATAAAAAAGATTATGAAAACACGTGAAGGTGCATTCTCTTTTTTGAGAACTGCACCAGTATGCATAGTGGTGACAGCAAACCAAGAAAGTGGCACATGGATATCAGATAGTTCTATCGTAGCTTCATATATCCAATTATTAGCTGTTAACTTTGGACTTGGTAGCTGCTGGGGACATGCTCATGAAAGGTACCATGATGGAAAGGCAGTTGAAGAAGAAATTAAGACGATCCTCGGAATACCATCAAATTTTGGGGT
>JBCNVJ010000173.1:0-4085 GCA_039630255.1 Fervidobacterium sp.
TTATGTATGAACATATAGTAATTTTTGTAAGGTTCAAGAGTCCTAACTTCAAGAGCTGCCTGTGGATATTTTTTCTTAGCTGATTCTGTCACGATAAGTCTTATACCATTAAGGTTAGTTGGACTGACCTTCTTCTGAACAAGGGCAGCAGCAATTTCAACACCAGCTTCAACAAACAGCATATTCATTGGGACTGGCCATGTTGCAAATCTACCTGCTCCACCCATGTCTATTATCTTTTTGTTTACCTCTCTCAAGATGTAGGTCATATCTCCTCTTTTCTCAGACGGAATAGAGATGCCAAGTGTTCCGGGGAAACCATGAGTTGGTGATGGACAACATGGTTCAAGATAGTAACCTCCGTGTTTCAGTATAGCTTTTTGAAGAGGTTCTTGCATACCACAATTTGTTGAGAAAAATCCTGTTTTCGGGCCGTATTTTGCAAGTTGCCTTGGTACATCCTCAAGGATGAATTGTTGTGCACCTGTAAGACCTTGTTCGCCAAGAGGATCTGGAGCAGATACAAACACGAAATTAATTCCCATTTGCTTAGCTGTTTTTTCCATTATGTCTCTTCTTTCAGCAAGAAGTTTGTAGCTCATGTGGCGTGGGAATGAATAATGGATTAATGTTTCAACTCCCATCTTTTTAGCAAGTTCGACTATCGTTCTTCCGCGTCCCGGTGTATCAACTTCCAAAACAACATCTGCTGCAGAAGAAATAACTGCTGGATCTTCATGCGGTACACCAACAACAAATACAATGTCTTTTCGCATTTCTTTTACCCTTCTAATCGCCGCCGTTGTCCCGGGAACTCCCTGAGTAATAACAATTGCCTTAACTTGTGGATCGTACGCAAGTTCAACAATCCTTGCAATAGTTGTTTCTTGTTCTTGCATAAATTTATCTGGATACGTAACATGAATAATCTCTTTGCCATATCTTTTTGCTACAGCTTCTCCTCCGCGGTACTCATCTTCACCTTGCGAAACCGTACCTGTTACAACTCCAACTTTAAAACCAAGTGCTGCAAAAAGACTCGAAACAAGCGCTGCAACAACAAGCAAAACCACTAACTTTTTCATACTAATACCCCTCCCTATTATTCTGGAACCCAAGCAGTGGCACATATCCACTACCTGAGCCCCGTAAAATCTACGACCTTATTGAATATTATACACTAAACAATGGATATTGTGGAAGTTTTCCATATCTGGAACGAAAATTTTTATAACAGTTGTTTTAACAAGATTACTTTGACAACATATCCAAAAATGTTGATAATTATTATCTGAATTACTTGGATTGAACTATTCATAGTATAATAGTGATGGACAATATCTATTTTTATATGATATAATAAGGTAAACCTAATTTAAGGTGGTGAAAAGATGAAAACCTTGGGTGAAATACTCATTCAGGAGTTTCCGTTTTCAGAGATCGTCATAGGAAACACTGCGATTGTAAGGGCGATGATTGAAAGTGGTGTAAAGGTTGTGACTTCGTATCCCGGTTCACCAACCCCAGAAATAGCTGAAGCAATATACTCTATTCCACAAGAGAAAAGGCCATTCTATTTTGAATTCTCCACAAACGAAAAAGTAGCACTTGAGTTGGCATTTGGTGCTTCTATCAACGGATTCACTTCATGTGTATTTTTCAAAAGCGTAGGTATGAATGTTGTAGCTGATTCATTTGTACAATTAAGCATGATGGAACTACTTGGTGGTATGGTGGTTGTAATTGGTGATGACCCTGGTGCAAATAGCTCTCAGAATGAGCAAGATAATAGGCATTATGCAAGATTATCTTACACTCCTATTTTAGAACCAAAAGATGCTCAAGAAGCTTATGATATGTTTTTGAAAGCAGTAGATTACTCAAGATCACTTCGTTCCCCCATAATTCTGAGACTAACAACACACACTGCTCACTTTAAGCAAAAAGTTAATTTTGGAAGATATTTTCCTTCACAGGTTTCAGAACCAATGTTCAATGTTGATAAAAATGGTCCTTATATTCCTATAGCAGCAAATGTACCTATCATGAAGAAAAGGGCTTTAGAAAAACTTAATAGATGGAAAGAAATTGCAGAAAATTTTGCATATGTTTCACAAAATAACAACAAAAGAGGAATAATAACAGCAGGCTTGCCTTACCTTTCGTTGCTAGATATACTTGGTGAAAATGTACAAAAGGTAGACATCCTTCGCCTTGGAATGGTTTATCCATTACCAAGAAAAGCTATTGTAGAATTTTTAAGAACACACGATGAAATCAAAATTATCGAAGAACTTGATGATTTTATAGAACAATCGGTTAAATCTATTGCCTTTGAAGAAAGATTAAATACGAAGATAATCGGAAAGGTAGATATAGATGATTGGATTGGTGAATACACACCCGAAAAAGTTTCATATGTGTTAAAGAAAGTCTGGCCAGAACTTGTTGTATCGATTAAGCCTTCAGAAATTAAATTAAGAGTTATTCAACGACCTCCTCAGTTATGTCCTGGTTGTGGACACAGACCAGTGTTTTATGTACTTTCTAAGATATTATCTAAGGAAGATATATCCGTAGCTGATATAGGTTGTCATACACTTGGATTTTTGGAACCTTACAAAGTGGGGCAAGTATTACTTTCCATGGGACATTCAACGGCAACTGCATCAGGATTAAGTCTTCTTAACACTTCTCGTAAGGTTGTTGCATTTCTTGGAGACTCTACCTTCTTCCACGCTGGAATACCAGGAATAATAAATGCAATATTCAACAATCACAAGTTTACACTTATAATCATGGAAAATGGCACAACCGCTATGACTGGGCATCAAGATCACGCTGGTAAAAAGATTAAAATTAGGACCTTGCTTGAAAGCATAGGTGTGAAGCATATTTGGGAAGTCGATACGTACCAGCAGAATAAACTTGAAGAAGTATTGAAAGAAGCACTCAATTCGGATGAATTCAATGTTGTAATAGCAAAGCATCCATGCATGCTTAAATTTACAAGGGAAAGAAGAAGAAAAGGATTAGTCAAAGTTCCTCAGATGGGTGTTACCAACAGATGTACGCTTGCAAGAGTTTGTATTACTAAATTTGCGTGTCCTTCATTCCAAACAGATACCATGGGGAATGTGTACGTTAATAAAGATCTGTGTATTGGGGACGGATCTTGCGTACCTGTATGTCCATCAAATGCTCTTGAACTTGAGAAAGTTGAGAGTGTAGGTGATAAAAAATGAAAACGTTTAATATTTACATGGTAGGTGTTGGAGGGCAAGGTATAGGAACTTTAAGCGAGATAATGATTCGCGCAGTAGATTACAGCGGACAAAATTGTATTGGTGTTGATACACATGGTCTTGCTCAACGTGGTGGAGTTGTTTCATCCCATTTAAAGGTAGGCGATGTAAACTCTCCACTTGTAATGCCCGGTGATGTAGATTTGGTGATTGCTTTGGAAAGACACGAAGCTGTACGTGGAATGAGTTACTTAAAGTTTGGTGGAACACTTGTGTATTACGATACATCATGGCAACCATTGCCTGTTAGATTGGGAAAAGAAACAGAAATTACTACAAGTGAAATTGAAGAATTTTCAAAGACTAACAATCTAAAAATTTTCCGAGTTCATTACGACTTACCAGATGCCAGAATGCAAAACATTGCCATTTTGGCAACAATAGCAAAATATCAATTAATACCAAAAGTCGAGGTAAAACATTATTTAAAAGCTATGGAAGATTTGATGAGCGAGCGTATTTTTGAACCTAACAAAGAACTTTTTTTGAGGATAATCAACGATTAATTTTGGAGGTGTAAAGTATGAATCAAAAATTTATAAGGCCTAGCGGCGAAATATCAATAGTTTTAAGCGGATCTGCTGGTCAAGGTATTCAGAGTGTGGAGCATATACTAACACGTGTTGCAAAAGACTCAGGATTTTATGTTTTTGCAACAAAAGAGTATATGTCAAGAGTTAGGGGGGGAAATAACTCCACAGAGCTACGAATTTCAGAAAAGCCTGTTTATGCTTATGTAGATAGAATAGACATACTTGTTCCGTTAAATGATAATGCTGT
>JBCNVJ010000174.1:0-6074 GCA_039630255.1 Fervidobacterium sp.
GAAGTGTTTCAATCCCTCATAGGTACGCTACAAAAACGGAAAAAGATGGAAACTTTCCAAATTATCTGTGACAAGTTTCAATCCCTCATAGGTACGCTGACAAACACGAAGAATGGGCCGCAGTATTCAGACACATCAATAGTTTCAATCCCTCATAGGTACGCTATAAAGCAAGCCATACATAAGCAAAGATATGGGGATAGGAGGTGTGTTTCAATCCCTCATAGGTACGCTACAAAAGTAGTAAGAAACCAACAAGATCTTGCAAGTTTCGTATGTTTCAATCCCTCATAGGTACGCTACAAACGAGGTGATGAAGCAGAGGACATGCTTTACACTTCGCTCAGTTTCAATCCCTCATAGGTACGCTACAAACTCCCCAAACTGTTATCGTTGCTAACGCGAAAGTAGTGTTTCAATCCCTCATAGGTACGCTACAAACCCATTCTTCATCGCTTATTAAGTCCCAAATTTCGACGTTTCAATCCCTCATAGGTACGCTACAAACGCGCTAACTGCTTTAAGAATTAGCAGCTTTCGAGTGTTTCAATCCCTCATAGGTAGGCGCCACAAACCTTTTTGGTCTATCTGGAAGCCAATTAGGCTTCAGAGTTTCAATCCCTCATAGGTACGCTACAAACTAGTTGTTAAAATTGTTATTTGAATACAACTATAGATGATTATGGATTTTAATTTTCTTAACTTATACCACCTTTTTCTAGTTTTTTGTATTATACAAAAAACCACTTCGCTTTGTCAACAGTAAAAAAGTTTTTGTGACTAAAATACATCATAATAAAAGTATTTTTTACCAGTTTTTCACAAACTACCAAACCTATATATGTTTTGTACTTATTGCTGGTCTGGTATTTCTTTTATTAAATTAATATATCAATCTTCTTAATTTGTCCAAGGTGTTGTTTTTCAACCTGTTGAATTTGTGAGAATATATAGAATAACACAGAATCTTCTTTCTGATTTATTACTTTGCTAACCTCACTTTTAAGTTTTTCAAACTTACTAATTGTTAATTCACCTTCAAGTAATGAGTTTTGTACCCAGTTTAGATATTTCCTTGCTATTTTGAGAATTTTTGATACACGCTTTTCATTCACATCGTAAGCCATTATTATATACATACAATTCACAAAATCTCTTAGGTTCTTATGTAGGGATTATATTCTTGGTCATCTATTATGTGTTTTTCCAATTTGTATAGCTCCATCCTTATGATTGTCCGGTAACTCACATTTCTTTTTAACTTTTGGGAATATACTGTTGTTTCAAGTCTGTTATTAAATTCTTGTACGAATGTTCTCTTGCCGTTTTCGTTTAAAAAGATTCCATTCGTGTCTTTAAGAAAATCTTTCTTTGTTATCTGTTTTTTGTTTATTAGCGTAAATATTAGTCTATCTACTATCACTGGTTTAAATATCTCCGCAATATCAAGATTCAATGTAAATCTCCTGTGATTGTTTGTATGCAGGTAACCTATTCTTGGATCAAGATGTGTTTGATAAATTTGTGATAATACTGCAGTGTAGAGTAACGAATTTCCAAAGGAAATAAGAGCATTTAGTTCGTTTTCTGGAGGTCTTTTTGTTCTCTTTTCCATTAAGAATTCTCCAGATTTTATTATTTTGTCAAAACTTCCGTAATATGCTTCCCTTAGGTTTGCTTCTATTCCCATTAGTTCCTCTATGTTATTTGCAGTGCCAATTTTTTTGGTTAGTTCTTCTATTCCGTCTACTATATCTATCAATGCAGGATCTTTGTCTTTATTATCGATTATATTTCTAATTATGTTTTTTGCAGCACCAAATACAATTTTTTTTGCTATTTTGAGACGTTCTTCGTAATTTAAATATTTCTCAACTTGTTTTAATAAGACAAATGAGGAATTGTAATGCTCTCTTGGATAGTAACTTCCTGAATAGTAACCATAATAATTGTAAATGTGTAATATTATATTTCTCTCTGTCAAAAATTCAAGTATTCTTTTGTTGAAAGCAATCTCTCCGAATATGTGTATTTCCTGTATGTTCTCTACAGGAATATATTTTCTTTCTCCGCCTTCGTTTGTAATTGAGATTGTGTTGTTTTTCCTCTCAAGAATACCACTTGAAAATATGTAAATGCAGTTCATATTTCTCACCCCAAAATAGATTGTCAGAAGTAATCATTCGCTCCAACAAAATTCTTCGTAAGCACATTTTGTACAAGCACTTTGTCTAATTTGCTGTGGTGGTCTTGGCAATTTTATTAGTTCTTTTACCTCAGTAATTAATTTGTTTATTTGCTGTATTGATTCGTCCGTAAGTTCAACTTTTATTCTTTTCTTTTCCTTAGGTATCATTAATTCTGCTGAAAATTCAACACCTTTTTGCTTTAGTATGTAACAGTAATACAAAAGTTGTAGTTTAGCTTCTTTTAATCTTTTGCTTGAAGATTTGATTTCCCCTATAACTTTTGTTTTTTTGGTTTCATAGAATAGGTCAATTTTAACAGATGGCATAACTATTTGCTCGTGCTTATATCTTGAGTATGTTTCTTCATGAATAAGTCTGCCAAGTTCCAAATATATATTGTCTTGTTTTCCTTCTATACCATGAGCAATCAGCCAAGCTTCTCTTTGACATACAAGATAGGAATATAACCAGTTAGGTTGAATTTCGATTTCGTCTACCATATTACCTGCTCCTTAAGTTCGTTATCTGTATATTTGAAGCCAGTGTTTAAATCGTAATATGCTTCTAAACTTTCTTTATTTATGAATCGAAGTTTTTCGTAATTTTCTATAGCCGGGGGTAGATTTTTTATGGCATGAGATATATTTATATGTATCATCCTTTCTTCAATTTTTCTTTTGTATAGTGCGTACATTCCAGCACGTTTTTCTTTGTCGTTCTCACTTAGTATTTCTTTGAACTTCAAGAATATTTCTTCATCCTCAGACTCCTTTGAAACAAATATTGAGATTTTGGGTTCGTCCTTGATAAGTTTGTATTTGCTCAATGATTGTTCTCCATCTTTCGTTTGGAATCTTAGTTCTAAGAAGCTTTGCCAAAATTTTTGAGACTCACTACTTTTAATAGCTCTTTCTCTGACAAGTTCGAAGTAGTACTTTATTAAATCTATATAGTATTTTTCAGGTATTACTCCTTGTTGTTTGTATTTCTTGATTGCTTCTTTTGCAGCCTCAATTAGTGTAACACCATAGACTTTTTTGGCTGAATTCTCTTTGGTGTTGATTAAGTACATTTTAGACCTTTTTTTATTTCCGTTTCTGTTGCATCTTCCAGCTATTTGTATTAACGAATGAACAGGTCCCAACTCTCTGACAACTACATCAAAATCTAAGTCTACTCCTGCCTCAACAACCTGGGTAGAAACCAATACTAAGGGTTGCTGCTCTTTTAGTTTTGTTTTAATTTGTTTAATTCTTACAAATCTGTCTTTAGGAGTTATGTTTGTTGATAAATACATCACTTCTTGTTCTCCAGAGGATATGATTCTGTATTTCTCTATAGAGTCTGTTATGGTATTACAGACAACTAATACGCTCTTTTTTCCTTCCTTACATCTTATTTCCTTCCAAATTTCTTCAAAAGTTTTCTCTTTCGAGCATTCCATGAGGTCTATAATTTCTGTTCTGTCGAGTTTTTTGAACATTATTTCAAAGTTTTTGTTCAGTTCAATTGACTTATCTTTGAGTATCATAGGTTGAGTAGCAGTCATTAATATAAAGGTGGTGTGAAGTTTTCTAGATAGCAATCCCATGAATTTTTCAACCAATAACCAGTGTTCTGCAGGAATTGTTTGTACTTCATCGAGTATTACTATGCTACCTGATAGTTTATAAAATTTTTTCATTAGTCTGTTTTTATAACCAATTATAGTATGTAAAAGTTGCCAAAATGTTGTTACTATTATTTCGCTCTCCCAGGTTTCTATGAATAATTGCATTTTATCATATTTTTCGTAATCTGTGTATCTTGCTCGTTTGTAGAAATTTCTTCTATTTCTGCCAAGTGGTAGTGCGCTGTGAGGTATGACTCTTTATACTCAGGATAATCTGGCAACTGTTCTAAGATTTCCTCAATCGAAAGGTTTTGTTCTATTATTGATATGTATGGCAAAGAATAAATGATTCGTGGGGTATAACCGATTTCCTTTTCAATTCTTGATCTTAGTTTTAGTGCAGCCACTAGGATTGTTAAAGTTTTTCCTGCACCTGTTGGCGCTGTGAGTGTAATTACTCTGCCGTATAGTTTTTCTAATGGTTGATTTTCTATTGTACTTAAGGTGTCTTTTCTCAGTGCTACTCTTATTTCTGACATAAGGTTATCATTATTTGTCAGTTTCTCTGCATATTTTTCAACTATAACCTCAGGGATGCATTTTCTTTCGCTTTTTGGTAGTGTAGCTGCATCTTTTTTGTCGGAATCTATCAAAACAGAGTAGAGTAGTTGTGTTTTTAAAGCAATGTCTTCTTTTGTTTTTTCATCTTCATCTTCAAAACTTAGCAACTTTTTTCTCAGATTTTGAATAGTCTCTATTACTTTTGTTTTTAAAAAGTATTCTTTTTTGATTTGTATGCCTACGGTGTTGTATTCTTTTTGTATTTTTTCAAAGTTGTTGAGTATATCGTCAAATTGTCGGAATAATGTATTCAGTCTTTCATAGTGAAGTTCATCGAGCTTTTTGATTATTTCTGATAATTTATTTTCTTCTATTTTTTCATTTGCTTTAATATACGGAATTTCATCGTACACACTGGATAAGTCCGAATGATGTGAAAGTACCACCATGAAAGCTGGTAGAATTAGATATTCGGTTTTATAATTGTCCATGAGATATGAAGCTAATGTTATAGAAGAGACGTACGAGTGATTTGATAGTTTTGAGAAAGATGATTTACCTTGTAGTTTTTCTTGGAAATAAGTGGTGTATTTTCCGAAATCATGAAAGTAAGCTATCATTTCGGAGATTTCTTTTAATATTTGTTTATCTTGAATATGTATTTCTTCAAAAGCCTTAAAAAGATCAGCTACATTTTTTAAATGCACTATAAGTTTCTGTCCAGGACGCGCAAAATATTCCATAAATTTATATCCTCCTAAAAAATTCCCGGGACGTACCCGGGAATTCTGAACTCACATAGGTATAATGTTTTTTCCCAAGTCTTTCACCAAATAATAATTGGTTGATAGAGTTGTGCAAATCGTACTGCCATCTGGATTAAAAATGTAATCCTTCACTTTTCTCAGTTTTCGTTCTCTTGTGAATTCGACAGGCATTCTGTCTTTATAAATGCTTTTATTTTTTTGCATAATTTTTGCAACGTTGGATATTGACTCAGAAGGGATAACACTAACAATCTCTACTTCTTTATCACTTGAGAACATATTTACTTCAAACTCACCGATGTATCTGGCAACAGCTGGTAGTTCCGACAACCCCATGTATAACGGATATCTGTATTTTTCTTGCTCAAGTGTTCTTTTTAAATCCATGTAGATCTCCAGGTTTTGATGGAAAAAGTATATTCTGTAAACAACATCTTCTTCAAATTTAACAGGTAAAACGAACTCCAAAGGTATTTGAGTACCACCTGAAATACCGCTTAAGTCTGATGGAGATTTAACAAATAAGTAATTCACAACCTGTATTTTTTTTCTAAGTGGGTTAACTATTTCAACAGCTATTTTTGCACTTTCATCAAAGAGTTCATAATAACTATCTTTCTGATACCCTAAGAAAGCCGCTATCATACCCGCCAGTGTTGTTTTCGGTGGAAAAAAGTATGAAAGTGATGATGAATTGGTGTAAAACTTTCTAAAATGCGCCATTTTGGAAGATATTTCAAATACAATAACTCTATCCATCCTTATCACCTTTAGATATTAAATTGCTCTATTTTTTCCTGTCAGAACTTTCCAAATTCAATCCATTAACTTTGTTTTTAAATTCTTCATCTACCCACATATAGATTTTTTCAATATTGTCACGATTAAAAAGCTTCGATAACTCCGACAAGTCAATTTCGATGTCTTCTAAACTGGCTGGAGTAT
>JBCNVJ010000175.1:0-13501 GCA_039630255.1 Fervidobacterium sp.
CCCGTAATCTTTAAAAGCAGCTATCACATCACATACCCTATCCGCACCTATCTCTTTGGGGTAATAAACGTTCCACTTTATTTTGTTATAGCTTTGTGAACTGACAAAGTATATCTGTCCATTGCTATATTTGTTGGCAAAATATTCAAACACAACGTTGACTGATGGAACAACAGAAGATACAACTATTGGTAGATTAATTATGTTTTCTTCTCCAAACAAATTTCTTAAAAAAACATACAATTCGTCTTCTGTTTCATATTTTTTTGTTGCTATTCTATAACTTTTAAACTTCTTTCCGTTATCTGTTACGGATACTGTTGTGTGTGTATTTCCAACGTCAAACAAAAGAACCAAGATACCACCTCACATTACGTTGAATACAAAATTTTCACCATCTTGTTGTAATTTCTGTACTTGTTTCCGGTAAAATTTTATATTTATCCAGTATTTCTCTTACATCTTTTGTAACGTAAATTCGAATGATTTGGATGAGATTACTCTTCATAAAATTGTAAGCTGGAAAGAGCTTTACGTATTCTTCAAATGTCATCAACTGATTTTTTTTGAGAATGTATATGTTGCTTTTTAAAAATTCCTCAGGATGTACTATAGTTAATTTGTAAGGAGTATCGATTCTAAATATTTCGTCAAAGTTATTCATAAGATGCACGATAATCTTTTTATCCTCTTCATCTGCTACTTCAAATGCTCTTTCGAGTTTGAGTCTAATCTTTTGCAATAAATCACTTGCTATTCCTTGACTAACCAACGAAGGATCAACACCTTCTATCGAAAATGGAGTCTCAAGTACTACTTTCCAAAGATTTCTTCTTTTGAGTCTTTCGACAATCTCGTATGCCATTACAATATCAAGTTCAAGTGGTTGTAAATCAACTTCATATTTTAAAAGGCTCTCTTTGACATCTTCTCCCCCACCATATCGCTCAACAATCTCATAGAATTCCCGGATCACTTCGTTGATTACAGTTTGATCGGTTAAATCAAGGAACGTCTCAATATTCATTACTCTTTCATCAAGTTTCAAGGCTTTGTATGAAAGTTCTAATAATTCCTGAATCATCATATCCGCTGCTCGTGACGTTTTGTGGAAATAAACGTTTTTGTACATCATAAACCTACCAAAAAGTATGGTGTAAATCTCATCTACAACTTTTGAATCGTATGCTAAAAGTTCTCTTGCATCTTTTCTTACAATCGTTGCATTTCGGATAAGTCTATCAATAGCTCCTGTTCCGAAACCTCTTGTTCCTGCGTAATAAGAATCTCTAAGTACAAAATCTAATCTATCTGCACCAAGTGGACCTTGTACAATTGCAAAGTCGATTGTTCCAAATTTTTCACCTTCGTAAATTTTTATTATTTCTTCGATTAGTTGTTGAAAATTTTCTTGCATATTTTCAGATATTTGACCGAGTGTTATCTCAAGGTCTTCTACAACCGCTTTTTTTAACTTTGACGGAGCTTCTTCGTATCCTTTTAAAAGTTCTTTTGGGAGATGATTTCTCAACAATTTAAATCTATATTCATCATGTCCATCGTTAAATCCAAGTTTTTTGTAAACAACATCATCGAATTGGTGACTGAATGGTCCGTGGCCTATATCATGCAGCAAACCAGCAAGCCTAAGTATTCTAACTTTGTCTGGAGCATCGTAAAGTTGTTCTGCATATATTCCAGAAAGGTGCATAACACCAAGTGAATGTGCAAATCTTGTATGTGTTGCTCCAGGATAGACATATTCAGCACCAGCTAACTGACTCAAATATCTCAATCTCTGCATTGCCTTAGTATCGATGGTTAAAATCTCAAGTGGGTAAAGCATTATTTCGGAATAAATCGGATCTCTGGAAACTTTGTAATACAATCAAAATCACCTCCTTTTCTATTTTATCACAAAATTCTTAATTTTTGCAAAGATATAATAGTTAAGATAACTTCAAATGAAATTTGCAATCTGATACTAAAATGTTGTATAATATATATAAAACCATGTGCCATCTACTCTACAAAAAGGAGGGGTCGGTTGTGAAAAGGTTTTTTGTGCTTTTTGCGGTTCTTCTTTCGTTTTCACTTTTTGCTGTCCAAATCAACTACGGTATATTCTCTGATCTTACAACAACAAACGTTTGGAACTTACTCGGTTCAGGCTCATCTTCTTGGAACTTTGTAGTTCAACTTTGGAAATATCCTTCACTGCTTGGAATGAACAAAGAAGGACAACTAATACCATCAGCAGCTGCAGAAATACCAAAAATAGTTAAAGAAGGTAACATGTATACAGTAACAGTGAAACTAAGAAAAGATATGCGCTGGTCAAACGGCGCACCATTTACAGCTGACGATGTTGTCTTTACGTATAACACGATCAAAGAGATGCAAATTCCCGGTGGTAACTGGGGTGGGGCTTACGAACCAGAGAAAGTCGAAAAGATTGACACATGGACAGTGAAATTTTATTTCAAAGAAAAGAAAACGATGACAATTTATTACGATACTCTTATGACAGCAATTGTCTGCAGCAACTACTGGAAGCCAATAGTTGAAAAAGCAAAGAAGCAAAAGGATCCTGTGAAGTGGCTGCTTTCTCAGGAGGTTATTGATCCTGGTATAACAGCTCTCAACCTTGGAAAAATTGAAAAAGGTGCGTTTGTTCAGGTAGTTAAACAAATATCTGACGACAAATACTGGTCTTATGGTGAAAAGAACTTGTACTACAAAAATGGCGGTTTCTCAATAGTCAATCCAAAAACAGGCTTTAAATGGTCAACGGACAATCCAAAACCAGCTGGTGAAGTCGCACTTGAAGTTACAACAGGCCCTTATGTGGATACAATTGTTTACAAAGTTTATGGAAACAAACAAGTTGCTATTCAGGCACTCATTGCCGGTGATATTGACTACATTTACAACCCAGTTGGAATTACAGCAGGTGAAGCGGAACAACTTAGAGGACAAAAAGACATAAAGATAGTCTCCAATCCACAGCTTGGTTTCAGATATCTTGCATTCAATATGAGGAAATTCCCAATGAACGTTAAAGAGTTCAGACAAGCGCTTGCAGCACTAATTGATAGGGATTTCATATGTAACCAAGTGTTACAAGGTAGAGCTATTCCTCTTGCTACGCCTGTGCCGCCCGCTAATACATTTTGGTTTAACTCCGCAGTTAAAACAATTGGTGAAGGACTCGGTATGGGTGAGAGATATCAACTTGCAGTTAGCTTGCTCAAAAAAGCTGGTTTCAAGTGGGATACGGAACCTGTTATAGATCCAAAAGATGCAAAGAACCCAGTTAAAACACCTGGTAGAGGCTTAAGAGGACCAGATGGTAAACCAGTTCCTACGGTAACACTTCTCTCACCAGGCATGGATTATGACCCAATGAGAGCGCAAACAGCTATGTACATAGAACAATGGGCGAAGAATATTGGTATACCACTCAATCTGAAACTTACTGATTTCAACGAAATTGTTACAAAAGCATTTGACGACGTGGACTTTGATATGTACATACTCGGTTGGGGTATTGGAAGAGTACCAACATACTTTAAGTCATTCTGGCACAGCTCGCAGATGGCTCCAGATGGTTTCAACACACCTGGCTACAAGAACCCGGAATTTGATGCTCTTGTTGAAGAGTTTGAATATGCAGACACATTTGAACAAGCAAGAAAAGCAATATTTGAAGCTCAAAAAATCCTTGCGGAAGACTTGCCATACATAATTCTTTACACAAACCCAATGATAGAAGCTTACAGAACCTCTATTAGATTCCCATTTGATAACATGCTGAATGGTATACAAGGTTACTACGGATTCCCAGAAGGTGTAAGAAAGGCTCAATAATAACTTACACTAGATTTATAATCCGAATCCCCCCGCAAGGGGGGATTGTGTATACTCTGCTTACGAAATTTTTTTGTGGTGCAATTTGCAACTTTAATAAGGGAGAGGTGAAGATGACAAAGCAAGTACTATTAGTTATTTTTGGAATAGTCCTACCATTGATAGGTGTGTTTTATTCAATTAAGAAGGGTAAAAAACCTATCAACTACATATTCCTTGGAATTTCACTTGCATTGTATTACGGTGCATTATTCAACATAAAGTATCTGTACTTATTTAGTCCCAGATTCAATTTTATCGTTGCACCAATTGTATATTTTTACGGTTTCGATTTACCAGGCTTGGCAAAGTTTATCAGGAATCGTATTGCTCAAATTGTGCTTTTACTAGTTATATACGTGACAGTTGTGTTTTTCATCTTTCTTGCGATGCCAGGTGATTATACAACAAAGTTTTTGGATCCAAAATTGATGAGAAATCCAGAAATGTATGAAAGGATTAAGCAACTTTTCGGAGTTGAAGACCCGTGGTATGTTAAGTATTACAAACACATGAAGAATTTCTTTAATCTTGAGATGGGGATATCTTTTAGCGAATATCCAAAAAGAGTGGAAGAGATTATTTTAGAAAGATTACCAAGAACATTGTTTTTGTTCTTGGCAAGTTCTGTCTTATCATTTTTGCTTGGTTTTGATCTTGGGAAAAGAATTGCATGGAAACGTGGAGGAATAACAGACAAAGCAGCAACGTTCGTCGGTATAGTTTTTTGGACAATATTTACCCCGTTTTACATGCTTATAATAATATGGTTATTTGCCGTTACATTACGTTGGTTCCCACTCTCTGGGTTTGTAACTCCTGCTAAATGGTTTAATGCACCATTCAGTGCACAAGATGTATTTATAAGACTTCTTTGGACCGAGTTATTTTTGCTTATGGCTTGGATTGTTGGAATATTTATTTCCTCAAAATTAAAGACTATAAGTTCAAAAAAATTGGCAATTTGGTTCTCGGTTATAGTAGGATTTATCATGGCTATGATATATTGGGTAACGAATGGAATGGGGACATATGCTTTAGACATAATTTATCATCTTGCGCTTCCAGTTATAGCGCTTGTTACACTACATTTTGCCGGTGACATGCTTGTTATGAGAGATACAATGCTTGAAGTCATAAAAGAAGATTACATTACAACAGCACGTGCCAAAGGATTACCAGATAAGGTAATCCGTGATAAGCATGCAGCAAGAACAGCTCTTTTGCCACTCATGACAAGTTTTGTTATTGGGTTAGCTTCAACAGTGAGTGGTGGGGTTATAACGGAGACAATGTTTTCTTGGAAAGGTATGGGACTTACATTACTTGAAGCAACAACAGCGCAAGATACGCCTCTTGCCATCGGTTGTCTTGTATTCACAGGTGTGCTTGTACTTTTTGCACATTTGGTTGCCGATATACTTTACGCATTATTGGATCCGAGAATTAGATATTAAGTGTGTCAAAAGAGGTGAATGTGAAATGGCAAATGAAATTGGGAAAAGAGAATCAATTGCTAAAATAAAATTCAAACTTTTCATTAAGAATTTCAAAAAGAACTGGGCCCTTTTCAAAGAAAGCAAAATGGGAATGTTTGGATTGTGGGTGATAGTTGCATTTGGAATTTTCGGTGCGCTTTCACCTATTGTACTAAGCTTTCTTGATCCAAGTATATATGATCCAGTAGTTGGTTTAGATTCACGAATATTGTCCTCAAAATACATAACAGATTATCTTTCTACACAAAACCTTGTAAAAGGTATTGAAATCCCCGCGGCACAACAATGGGTTTACTCATTTATGGACATGGGCGAGACATTCAAATCGTCGATGGAAACTTTAGTGAGAAATTCACAACATGAGATAATGACAACGTATGCACCAGATAGTTTTAGACATTTTCTTGATACTATAGCAGATAGTTATATACCTGCAAAAGAAAGACTTTATTTCCAAACAAGCGTTTCTGAACTTGTTGATAAAGGGATTATAAAGTTTTCCGCTATATCTTCGGTAAAAGATATTGGAAATAGGGACAAATTTTCATTCCAAGATTTCTCGGAGCTACTTCAGAAGGTTGACCACAAAACACTGGCTATTGCACTTTCACCTTACGCAGATTCAGATGAAGTTTCTCGCGCAATACTTTGGTTTAGAAGTCTGAACAGAGACAAGCAAGAAGTTGTGGAAGAATTTAACTCATTGATTACTCAAACACATTCCGAAGCTCAAATTAAATCTGCTCAGGAAAAAGTATTGGAAGTTGCAAAAAGTGTTGCTGATGTAAGTACCACGGGACAACTCTATGTTCAATCAGACGCACAGTTGTCCGAAGTTATTCAAAATGATACTGTAGCTATAGAATCACTAGTCTTTGCTGCTGCATACAGTATTATACCTGACTTGATTGTCTTATCAAAAGAAAACAATTCAATTGAACAAGAAATAAAAAAAGGAAAATTTGCTCCGCTATTTGAAATCGCAAAATCGAAGCTTTCTGATTTGTCAAAAAAGGAGATTTACGAACCTGCCTTGGCAAAAGCTAAAAGAACAGTAAATAACCTGGAAAAAGAAATGCGAGATTTAGGATTATCAGTATTACATACAGATACCGAGCGTTTCTTAGAGCTGTACGCTGGTATGGAATTAGCAAAAGTTTCTGTTGACATTCGTCCAGAACTTAGGGCCAAACTTGAAAACCATATATCCAGATACTCCAAAACAGTCAGGCAAGGATATATTTACGAATTAAACAATATATTCATCAAGATTGCTACTGCAAGATCGTTTATGGCTTCATTACTTAATAATGAAAATGTACCGGAAAGTTATGAGTCTCTTGGTAGCCAAGTTATAAAGGTTTTATCAGAACCTATAGCATCACTTATTGCTTATGCTTTTCAGGGTACTAATAAGCTTGATAAAGTAATTTCAAATATAGAAAATTCCCAGCTTGAAGACTTTAAACGTATTGATATAGTTGAAAAATTAAAATCCGCTAAAGAACCGGTAGAAGCGGTTAGATTTTTAATCAACGAAGCTGAAATGAATGAAAACATATATCTCAGAATGGTTAATGGACACAAGCAATATCTCGAAGATCCTTCAGAATGGTCAAATATTGAAAATATAAGAAAAATTGAAAAACCACAAAAAACTGCTTGGTCAAAAGATTTTGCCGAGAAAAAGCTTGTAGAAATATTCAACGTGCTTTCTCTTACTAACAAAATTGGTGTTGGTCATCCACTGCCACCAAGTAAATGGCATTGGCTTGGTACAGATCCCGTTGGTAGAGATATACTTATCCAGCTTATGGTTAGTACCCCAAGTGAATTTGTACTTGGTGTGCTTGCAGCACTTATCACAGTTGTAATAGGTACCATAATAGGTACAGCGGCTGCTTATTACGGTGGATTAGTTGATGTAATATTCATGCGTATAGCCGATCTTATGATGCTATTTCCATCCATAGCATTTCTTATTGTTCTTTCAGGTTTTATGACGATGAACCTTTTCAAATTGGCTTTGATTCTTGGATTGCTTGGTGGTTTTGGTGGTATAACACTTGTTTTAAAAGCACAAGCATTGACAATTAAGGTGAAACCTTACATCGATGCAGCAAGGGTTTCAGGTGGTAGCCATGGATACATAATATTCAATCACATCATTCCAAATGTAATGCCACTTTCGTTTCTTTACATGATGTTTAATGTAACTGGAGCCGTTTTTTCGGAGGCTGTATTAAGCTTTTTTGGCTTGATGAAAGTTAGGATGTCTTGGGGATTGATGATAAACACAGTATGGAGTTCCGGTTATCTCGGCTCTGGAAATATAGGTTCTTACTGGTGGATGTGGGTACCAGCAGGTGGTGCCATAACGTTACTGTGTGCTGCCTTCTATTTCCTTGGACGTGGTCTTGAAGAAATCGTTAACCCAAGACTCAGAAAGAGGTGATAAATTATGGCAATTTTGAAATTTGAGAATTTGAAAATGCATTATAAAACAAAAAAAGGTTATGTTAAAGCAGTTGATGGTATATCGTTTGAGTTAGAATCTGGAGAAAGTCTTGGAATAGTTGGTGAATCTGGTTGCGGTAAAACATCTGTATCTATGACTTTACTGAGAATTCTTCCGGAAAATGCTCACTTTATGGGTGGACATGTCTGGTTTAACGACGATGGTAATATGATAGATTTAGTTTCTTTGTCAGAAGAACAAATGCGTCACTATCGTTGGAAAGGAATATCCATGGTATTTCAGGCCGCCATGAATTCGCTCAACCCTGTTTACAGAGTAGGAGATCAAATAGTTGAAGCTATACTTAATCATTATCCTGAGACCCCTATTGATGAAGCAAAATCAAAAGTCGCAAAGCTTTTTGAGCTTGTGACACTCGATCCAAAACGCATGGATCAATATCCGCACCAGTATAGTGGTGGAATGAAACAGCGTGCGGTAATTGCGTTATCGCTTGCCTGTGATCCAAAAGTCATAATAGCTGATGAACCAACCACAGCACTTGATGTTATTGTGCAAGACAAAATATTGCGTGAAATGAAAAAAATACAAAAAGAATTAAATATGGCAATGATATATATATCACATGATATAGCTGTCATAGCGGAAGTTAGTGATAAAATAGCTGTTATGTACGCTGGAAAGTTTGTTGAACAGGCTGATGCTACAACGGTTTTCAAACGTCCGATGCATCCATACACGTTCTTACTTATGAATGCATTCCCAAGTCATGTTGGTGAGAAGAAAAAACTCTTTACAATACCAGGTGAACCACCTGATTTACTCAACCCACCAATTGGTTGTAGATTTGCACCACGTTGCCCTTGGGCAACCGATAAATGCAGAACAGATGAACCAGAATACAAAGAAATAGAAAAAGGACACTTTCTTGCTTGCTGGCATCCACTGACGGAAGAGGTGAGGCAAAATGAGTTCAGAAAATAAAGTGTTACTTGAGGTAAAGAATCTGAAAAAATTTTTTCCAGCAGAACGTGCTTTATTCTCAAAGGTAAAGCACTTTGTTCATGCGGTAGATGATGTGTCATTTGAAATAAAACAAGGTGAATCACTTGGTTTGGTTGGTGAATCGGGATGTGGTAAGACAACAACTGGCAGGATGGTAGTGAGACTTGAGTCACCCACAGACGGGACTATAGAAGTTTTGGGAAAATCGGTAGAAGATTATGACAGAATGGAGTATCATTCTATGGTACAAATGATATTCCAAGATCCATATGAGTCATTGAATCCAAGAATGACTATATTTGATATAATTGCAGAACCTTTGAACATACACAATGTTGGAACGCTTGAAGAAAGGGAAGAAAAAGTTGCACAGTTATTACAAGAAGTTGGATTAACACCTCCTGATAGCTTTCTTTGGAGATACCCACATGAACTGTCCGGTGGACAGAGACAGAGAGTAGCCATTGCAAGAGCACTTATACTTAACCCGAAATTAATAGTTGCAGACGAACCTACTTCAATGCTCGATGTTTCTGTTAGAACAGGTGTTATGCACTTGATGATGGAATTGCAAAAAAGCCACGGAATGAGTTATTTGTACATAACCCATGACTTAGCAGTAGCAAGATATATGGTAAATAGAATTGCTGTCATGTATCTTGGAAAAATTGTGGAAATGGCAGAAACAGAAGAGTTATTACATCATCCAATGCATCCATACACAAGAGCTTTGATGGATGCCGTGCCTGTTCCAGATCCAGACTACAAACGTTCAGAACCAAACATAATCGGAAACATAAGTGTACCAATCGACCCACCACCTATATGTAGATTTTACGACAGATGCCCCTTCAAGGAAGAAAAGTGTAAAATAGATCCACACCCAGAACTTAAAGAAGTTAGCTCTGGACACTTTGTAGCGTGTTATCCCGTGCAGGAAGGAAAAATCAAATAAAAAATGACTGCATTTTAAATCAAACCGCTTGCAATTTGCAGGCGGTTTGATTTTTTATTATTGCTACATTTCTTGATTTTGGAAATGTTCCATAGGAGATTTTCTTAGATATTTGCATTGATTATAATTCATAAAGTGAGATAAAATATAATTGAAAAGGAGGGAGTATATATGAAAAAAAGCTTTAGTATCTTTATTATCATCATTATCATCACAGCTTTTCTACTTACTGGTTGCTCATATAAACCTGTTGACCAGAAATTAGAAGAACTCCCGGTAGAAGAACTTCCAGCAAGCCAAGGAGTTGTTACCTACAACGTAGATACCAACGAGCTTATAGTTGATATTAAAGAAAACAATCTGAACGTTTTCAAAGTGTTCAAGGATAACACTCAAGAACAACTCTTAGGACATTTCTCTGGCGGAGCATTCACTTGTGAGTTTTCTGGGGAAGAGTTTTGGAATTTAGAAAGTCTGAGAATTGACATCTTAAGAAACAACCAAGTCTACAAAACGTTAAGAATAACAAAGGAAAACATAAAAATATTATCCTCGACTATTCCCCCAACTTCAAATACTATGTACAAATTGTTTATAAGATCCTTTTATGACAGTACAGGGGATGGAATTGGAGATTTCAATGGTGTTGTACGAAAAATTAGCTATCTGAAAGAACTTGGAATAGACACTATTTGGTTCTTGCCTTTCAACAGAGGAAAATCCTATCATTGTTATGATGTAGAAGATTACTATAATGTTGAACCAGATTACGGAACACTAAGAGACATAGATAATATGATAAAAGTACTAAACGAAAATGGTATTAGGGTAATTATGGATTTAGTTGTAAACCATACATCAGATACATATCCTTGGTTCTTAGATGCTCTTGAGAAAACAACCTCTTCTGCATATTGGAATTACTACATTATGAGTCTAACACAACCGATAAACACAAATCATTGACATTGGAAAATTAATTCGAAAGGTCAGAAAGTTTGGTATTTTGGTCTATTCGACAGCTCAATGCCTGATCTGAATTATGATAATCCTAAGGTTTTAGAAGAGGTAAAGAAGATTATAGACTTTTGGATAGTAATGGGAGTTGATGGTTTCAGATTAGACGCAGCAAAACATTATTATGGTTGGGATTGGGATGATGGAATACAAAAGTCAGCAAACGTTGCAAAACAACTGGAAAGCTATATAAGAAGTAAACTTGGCAACATTTGTATCATAGTAAGCGAAGTATACGATGGAAATCCTTATGTGCTCTCGCAATTTGCACCAATGCCTGTCTTTAATTTCAAGTTAATGTACGAACTAACGTCCAATTTCGAGGGCAGAGATAATTTACTTAGAGATTCCATTAACTGGGTAAATTCCATTTCCTCTCAACAACTTTTCTAAGTACTTATCATTTTCCTTTTATGGATAATCACGACCTTAATAGAATGGTATCTGGAACACTTGTAGACCAGAAATATTCTGGGAATGTTATTAATGGTACGAAACAATACCTTATTTTAAATGCTTTATTACTTTCGCTTGATGGAATGCCTGCAATATACTACGGAAACGAAATTGGATTGCGTGGCTGGAAATGGTCTTCTGAACCGTGGGATATTCCCGTACGCGAGCCTATGCAATGGTACCGAACCAACAAGGTATCGGTCAAACAACTTGGACAAAGCCAATTTACCAATCAAAAGGCATAACTTTTGGTAACGCAAATGTAGATGGTGCAATATATGATAATCCAAGCGATGGTATCTCTGTTGAAGAACAACAAAGTGGTTATACAATATTGAACTTCTTCAAACAATTCATAACTCTAAGGAAGACTTATTCTGCGCTGAGCCGTGGAATTATTGTAATAGAGAGAGACTGGAAGAACTTGTATGTCATTAAAAGAACTTACCAAAATCAAGAGATACTTGTTCTTGTAAACCTCGATCCTACATATCCAAACACATACACAATACCATCTGGATACCGATGGGTATGGTACGCTTTCTTTAACGGAAATAATTTTGAATTTGGAAATAAGACAAATCAACCGCTTAGTCAAAATACAAATTGGACAATAAATAGGAGCAAATACTAATCTTTGTAAAAAACTGAATTTTATGGAACATTTCCAATGTATCAAAAACCTAGAAGAGTGCGAAGTTGTATAATATTAAATGCACATTTTTTAAAAGGGAGGTAGATGGTATGAAAAAGTTGTTGTTTTATAACTCTCGCGAGGTAATGATTTCTTTGTTTGTGGTAAGTTGTGCTTTATTTGAAAAACCACCTCTACTTAAAACAGTAACTGTGGACGCAACGTTGGCCAAGATTGGGGAAGTTATCTATATGAGGATGCTACTAATGATTCTAAATGGGAGACTGGGTACAGGAAACCCACAAAGCTGGTATTCTTTTGATGCTAATAATATTTACATAGCTGGAGAATTCACAAAAGAAGGACTCAACAACTTCATGGTTATGGTTGATCTTTCTGGTGTTACCGGTGCTGCAGATACCTCAAAGCATCCATGGGGAAGAAGTTATAAATTCGAGAAAGGTGATGTTGATTTCGTAATTGAAACTTGGGGAGATGGATACGCAGCTTGGAGATTTACAAGCCAAGAAGCAACCGAAGTAACTGGAACACTTAAATCAGCAGAAGTTGATGGCAAAAAGAGAATGGGTCCCTTCCACTATCAAAACTTGGGGTAAGTGATTCAAGTAAACTCTCAGCTAAGGCAGTATTCGTTCTAACTGGTGGTAAGGATGATAGTGGCAAACAATGGGCAGGAGATTTCTATCCAGACCAAGGTTTTGAGACAGGAAACGGAGGTTACACAGCTCCTGTGGTAATCAAAAAGACAATTTCCAATCCAACAAAATAGTTCTTAAATTTGTAATTTTCTGAATAGCTTACAGGGGGCTTAAGCCCCCTTTTTACAAGCACAAAAATCTGGAGGTGATTTACTTTGAAACATTCAAAATATAAACTTGTGTTGCCTATTTTTTTAGTCATACTTTTTGTATTGTTTGGTTGTATGAAAATATTAAACTTTAAAATAGAAGATGGCATATACGTTGTTGGAGAATGGAATGAATGGATACCTACATCAGGTGACAAAATGGTTTATTCAGAAGAGGAAGGTTGCTATATCTTCGAGCTCCCGATGACATCTATGTTATTTAAAGCGAGTCGTTATCTGGAAATGAATACTCTATAGGATGGTACAAAGTAATATATAAAAGTGGAGGAGTTACTAAGGTATCGTCAGGGATACCAGTGTGGAAAGAAAATCTAAACTCAGAGAAGTTAATTATCTACGCGAAACCAAGTGAAATGACCAACGGACAACCAACAGGAGTAGGCGACAGTGAAAAATTCAAAACAACACTAAGTAAATGGTACGTTGGTGGAGAATTCAACAACTGGAACCTTTCAAATGGAGAGATGATTTGGGATAACACAGCTAAGGTATTTAAGTATACACTGACAAATTTCAACGCAACAAAACAAACTTACCAATTCAAAGTTACAAGAAACGTCGGAGATTGGAAACCGTGGGAATTTAATTTCGATGGAAAAAAATACGATGCAGGATTTGATAATGCCATTTTACAACTTGAAAAAACAGGACTGGTGGA
>JBCNVJ010000176.1:0-5922 GCA_039630255.1 Fervidobacterium sp.
GCGTTGTAAAGTCTTGGCGAAGTCAACGCTTCAGCACCAGGTGGATTTCCGAGTTTTGCGTACATATGTGATATTTTAACATTATCACTCTTTGCCCACGCTTCTATATAAATTCGACCCTTTTGAACGATTCTATAAACTTCATCCTTGTCATTGACATATTTAGTTCCCTTTATTTCTGAATCATAAAGCGAAAAACCTATCTGCATGTTGCTTTTTGCTGCAGGATCGAACTTTGGCTTTCTCAAAGTCGTATTTAAATTTATTGAAGAGTGCAAAGACAATATGTGAATAACAGTATCCGCGTACCCTTCTTTTTGTATTTCGACCTTGTATGCAGAGTTTAGCTCCAAATTCTCAAATATCACCATACCACTATCGTTTGATTTTTTTGATATCTTTCCACTTTTTGTATCTAAGATAACAGTTGCATCTCTTACCACGGGACCAGAATTATACTCCGTTATCACTATTTTTATATAACCCAAATCACTTTGAATTAACTTCGCACAGCTACTTGATGTAATTAACATAAATGTGATGAGTAACCATGCAAGTGAAATTAAGATAATATTTTGCAAAACGATGTTTTTTTGTGATTTTTTTGAGAATTTACTGCCCATTTCCAAACACCGTCCACCATTCAGAGACATTATCACTTAAAATTGTTTCTGTGCTATCTTTTAATATCGTACCATTTACGGCTATTACTTTTCCATTTAGTGTTATTTCACCATTTATTTTCAAATTTGAAGCAGCTTTTTCTGGTAGCGATACCTTTATTCTGTACTTCCCGCTAAGTTCCGAGAAATCATATGATTGTATTGTTGAAAAATCAACCGACTTTTCAATAAATATTTCACCAGAATTTTTCTTCTTTTCAAAGTGCACAATAATTTTTGCCGGTTTGCTTATCAAAGTTAAAATTGCGCTTGATTTTAATTTTATTAAAATATTTTCAAATTCAGATTCAACAACCCTTTCCAATCTTATAAATCTTTCTTCAGATTTTCTGATACACACATTTGGTAAACTTGATACAGTTGTCTTTTCTTGGCTATCCGGACCTCCTAAGAAAATATCATATTTTCCAGTTGGTATATTATAAAACTTAGCAACACCATCTTTATTCGTTTTTGCAAAATACCTAACAACTCTACCGTTTTCAGAAGTTCCTATCAAAGTTATGAACACTGATGGTATATTCCAACTTTCATAAGCATCTGTTACTTTAACAAAAAAGTTTGTGCCGCCGCTTAAAGGGATATCTGCCTTGACAGCCTTTGCTTGCAACAGACCATATCCTGACTTTTCATCCACACCTGGCTCATCGATATCAAGTGCGGATTTCTCAATTAAACCTTTGATTTGCCAAGGTTTAGCTTGTGGATATTTTTGTAACAACAAGGCAACAAGACCGGAAACATAAGGCGTAGCCATAGAGGTACCAGACATAAACCCATAATAACCGTTGTTATCATTACTTAGAAAAGAATCTTTATCATAACCATAAGAATATTCTTGTGGCATTGTTGATAATATATCAACTCCGGGTGCTGAAATGGATAAAGAAGGACTTCTATTTGAAAAATTAGCTGTTTTTATATCACCACCATTATATTCAGCAGCACCAACCTGAATAACTCCTGGATAATTCGCAGGATACATAAAAGATTGAGATGAAGTAGAATTGCCTGCCGCAGCTACGACTAATACATTTCTTTCAAAAGCATAATCAAAGGCATCTTTCAACAACTGCGAATAACCGGGACCTCCCCAAGAATTACTCAAAATCTTTGCTCCATGATCAACTGCCCAAATAATACCTTTTGCTGTAAAATCATCTCCAACATACCAACCACCTTCATCAAATATAACTATCGGCATTATTTTAACCTTTGGAGCTACGCCAACAATACCTTTGCCATCCTTTTTCGCGGCAATAATTCCTGCAACATGCGTGCCGTGAGATCCTCCAAAGGAAGAATCTGAAGATGCCTGAATTATCTGACCGCTTTTTGGTCTGTACCCCTCTATAACTTGTCCTACCAAATCCGGATGTGTGCCATCTACTCCTGTATCAAGGACAGCAACGATTATCTCGTCACCTTCAAAACCCTCATCCCACGACTGCTTTACATCGATAGCTCTGTGCCCCCAAAGGTAAAAATCAAGCGTTTCTTTCGTATAATCACTTCTGAAAGGCATTACTAATTCTTTGTTTTTCCGAAACCTTGATCCCTAACTTAGTCTGCTGAACTGGTGCAAGAAATCTCCTATATACAGGTTCAACGTATCTTATCCCGTAAGCAGACAAATCCCCTAAGCTCTTCAACTTCTCAAAGACTGTTTCGACACCTTCTTTTATTTCAACTGAAAAAGCCTTCAATTCAGGAATATGTACAACCATATTCCCATTCAAAAGATGAATTATATCATGTATATATTTTTCTGAAGAATAACCAACAATTACTCTGTTTTCATACAAGTTGCTATTGAAATTTTGATTAGGATAATTTTTTTGCTTTGATTCCATTACTTTACCTCTTACACAAGACGAAAAAAGAAAAGCGCATGCAATGCATAACATTAACAAAGATAAAAAATGGATTGAGAATATTGATTTTCTCAAAAACAGATTCTTCACTCAATTTCACCTCTTTAAAAAGCTTAGCAATAACTATATTATATCATGTGCTCATAATAAATTCATAGGACATTCAATTAAACACACATTAACGATTTGTAGTTAAAAACAAAAGCAGACCAACGGTCTGCTTTTGAAGTTAGAGCAAATTTGATCATAAAAGTATTACATTCTCGTACTTTCCTTTTGTAACATTTTTTGTATCGAATACAAAAGGAACTCTTTTGGCTATATATTCATAATCAATGCCAATTGTATGTCCTGAAGTAATGACAGCACCATCGATAATTTTCAAAAATTCGTCCGTTAATTCGCAACGTTTATAGTATTTTCCATTATGTTCAAATTCTGGAATAAATGGATCATAGTAATAAACATTTACCTTCTTTTTTTCTAGTAACTCAATCACTTTCAGTGCTGGACTTTCACGTAAATCATCAATATTCCCTTTATAAGCTACGCCAAGTAACAGTATATTCGTGCCATTAAAACACTTTCTTCTATCGTTTAGTATATCAGCCAATCTTTCGACAACATACTGAGGCATACCATCTGAAATTTCTCCCGCGAGTTCAACAAGCATCATATGCAAATCATACTCTCTTGCCTTATAAACAAGATAAAATGGATCGATTGGTATACAATGTCCACCGATGCCCGGTCCAGGATAAAACGGCATATATCCAAAAGGTTTTGTGGCTGCAGCATCTATAACTTCCCAGATATTAATTCCCATTTTATTTGCAACCTTTGTCATCTCCTGAACAAGTGCAATATTTACAAGTCTGAAAGTATTCTCAAGAATTTTGGTCATCTCTGCAGCCTTTGGCGAGGAAACTAAAAACACCTGCTTCAAGCACATTCTCATAAAGAGCAACGGCATGTTTTGTACATTCAGAAGTCATACCCCCTACAACCTTTGGTGTATTACGCGTTTTGTACCGGGGATTACCAGGATCCACACGCTCGGGACTAAATGCAAGATAAAAATCTTTACCTACCTTAAGTCCTGTTTTTTCAGAGATTGGAAGCACAACCTCATCTGTTGTACCTGGGTAGGTGGTACTTTCAAGCACAATCAGTTGCCCCTTTCTTAATCGTTTTTTAATCTCTTCAGTACTCTTAATTATATAGCTTAAATCAGGTTGTTTAAATTTATCAAGAGGAGTTGGTACACAGATACTGATCACATCACAATTTGAGAGCTCATCAAAATTAGTCGTTGCTCTCAGCTTTCCGGAAATTACAAGTTCTTTCAATTCTTGGTCATCAACATCACCAATATAATTTTCTCCGCGATTGATCATATCAACGCGCTTTTGCTGAATATCAAAACCGATAACCTTAAAACCCGCTCTTGCCTTTTCCACAGCTAAAGGAAGACCAACGTATCCCATTCCGATAACACCTACAACTGCCTGCTTTCCAAGTATCTTTTCATATAGTCTCATCCTCTTGCCCCTCCTTTGTTTGGGAAACTAATTCCATTCATTCATTGAATGAATATTACCATATATATTATCGGAAGTCAAACAAAAATTTTTTATATTTCCGTAACATACGGTACTGATGACAGATGTTATAATAGATTTATGCACAGCAGATAAAACAATAATTTTCGTCTAAAATATTGAGAAAACAAAGGGAGGAACTGGGAATGAAGAAGGTTGTATTTTCTCTATTTCTTTTTATATTTTTTACTATTGCCTTTTCAAACGTAGTAAGGGTCGGAGATACGATTGTAATTGAAGTTTTTGGAGAACCAAATTTTACTAAAACATTAACTGTCTCAGCCCAAGGTACGATATCTTATCCATATGCTGGAACTATCAAAGTTGCGGGCTTAACAGTTGAACAAATAAAATCTATTGTCGAACAGACTGTTAGAAGGTTTGTTAAGGAGCCAATTGTTACAGTATATATCGCAAAACAAGCTCCATTTTACATTTATCTCCAGGGTGCTATAAATAGAGTAGTTGATGTAACGTATATACCAAATCTTACTTTGACTAAGCTTTTCTCTATCTTAGGGTTTAGTGTAAACTCAGAAATTGATTTCTCTAGAGTTACTATAATTCGCTCAGGAAAGTCAACAACTTACAATCTTGTTCCCTTTTTCTATGGAGATTACATAAAGGACGATCCAATTTTATCTGAAGGTGACATAGTTTATCTTCCGTCAATCACAAACGACATGAAAGTTCAAGTAAGTGGTGCTTATACACTTATTACACCGTTCGAACCAGGACTAACCTTAAGAAGTCTTTTATTAAAGTTGGGGCCACTAAACAAAGAAAACGCACAGTTAGAAAATGCTATTCTTGTTATTGATAATAAAGCAATGTATGTAAATCTCGAGGATGTTATCTATGGAAAATCAAACTATGATATCAAACCTGGTACAACACTTTACATTCCAAAGCGTGAAGAAAGATACGTCTACATTTTGGGGCATATTCCAAATCCTGGTGTTCATTCATTCGCTGTGAATGAAGAGATGACACTTTCTTTGGCAATTGTTAAGGCTGGGGGAATAACAAAAGATAACGAAAAGTGGATTGAAAAAATTGTTATTACAACACCTGACGGAAAATCAAAAGAATATACTAAAGAAATACTTCAAAAAGGAAATGAACTAAAATTAGTATCTGGAAGCGCTCTTGAAATAAAAAGATATCCAGAATTCAGAGTGTACATAAGTGGAGATTTTGTAACACAAAGTCAAGTTGTATTCGAACCAGATGAACCAAAGACATTGCAACAATTGTTTGTAAAAATAGGAGGAATAAAAACAGAACAATTCAAATGGATAGAAAGCATAAAGATAAACGGAAATGTTGTTGATAAAGCAAAACTTGAATCATATACACTAAAAGACAAAGATGTGGTAGAGATAAAGAAATACCCAGAGTTCAGAGTTTATCTAACAGGAGATTTACAAACAGGGGTAATAAGTTTTGAACCAGATGAACCAAGAACACTTGCAGGATTGTTGACAAAGATAGGTGGAATAAAGACAGATCAATTCAAGTGGATAGAGAGCATAAAAGTGAATGGAAAATCGGTTGAAAAAACACAGATAGATTCATATGCATTAAAAGACAAAGACGTAGTAGAGATAAAAAGATATCCAGAATTTAGAGTGTACATAAGTGGAGATTTTGTAACACAAAGTCAAGTTGTATTCGAACCAGATGAACCAAAGACATTGCAACAATTATTTGTAAAAATAGGAGGAATAAAAACAGAACAATTCAAATGGATAGAAAGCATAA
>JBCNVJ010000177.1:0-1055 GCA_039630255.1 Fervidobacterium sp.
GAGCTAAACTTGGGACCGCTGTATTCAAACCACAAGATGTCAAATACGTACTTATGGATGAAACAAGAACAGATCTCGAAGGTAGTGTGGGAATATTACTAAAAAACGGCATATGGCTACTGTACACGGTGAGCCAAACCAAATCACGGCATCTGGAAGTGCAATTACCAACCCTTATGCGATTGTAACAACTAATCTTGGAAACATAGTGTATTTCTCTTCCACAAAACCAAGCACCTTTGAATAGTTCTAAAAAAACGGAAGATCATATACCAAACATCGTACCATCTGAAGATGACCAGACGGTCGTAGAATTGGCAAACGGTTCAAAATTTATAGCCAAAAGTATGGATCTCAACATTTGACACATCTGGTCCAAAATTCTCATTCACAGATGACTTTGGTACTTACACCTTCTACCCCAAACTACATATGGTCTATATTTGTCGAACGATCTAAGTGTGAAGATTACAAATACATCATTAAAATTAAAAAAAGTTGCATGCATTTATGCAACCTAAAATTTTCTGGTGAAAACATCGTCATGAACATCCCATTTGGAAAAAATTACATATTAGAACTTCAAATAAATCAGTTCAATCGGAAAATACGGTGTATTTTCATTTACAACAGATAAACAAAGTCTTATAAAAGGTGAACAACCAAGTTATGCTGCAACATTTTGGTATGATGCGCAAGACAAAGTGTTGAGAGTAGGATTTATGGTAGGACTCCCTGATCTTGGAAGGAAAAAGCACAAATGAAATAGTGATAGAACTACCTGCAGAATAAGGGGGCGAGGAAGATGAAAAAAACAATATTGATATTTTTATCATTAATCTTAATATCTACCCTATCACTAGGTGCGATAATAAGACTAACAGATGGTACAGAAGCAAAGGTGAAGGTTATAAATCTAACAGAAAAACGTGCAGTTGTTCAAGCGGAAGGATTCAATCAACCTGTGCAACTTGAACCAAGCGAAATAGATTACATACTTATCGATGAAACAAACGAGCAACTAAAAACACTTGCCGGAATAGTCTTTTACAACG
>JBCNVJ010000178.1:0-6413 GCA_039630255.1 Fervidobacterium sp.
TTATATTTTGTATATTGAACCCGCGGACTGTGCTTTCGTCCCCGGCTATATTAAAAATTATCTCTCCCCATATCTCTCCGTTCCCAAACTCGCATTGTACATAAGTGTCACCCGAATCAAAGATTATGCCTCCATCCGAAAACGGACTAGATCCTAAAAGATACACTGATTTTATCGAATTTAATTTAACAAAAGATTGGTGTTCAACAATCCAGATGTTTCTATCAAAAATTACCAAAGACGCGTTGGATTTAGTAGAATAAAAATGAAGCACACCGCCTGCATTTTTTATTAATTTTAAGATTTCTGTAAGTGCTTTATTGCTATAATGACCTATTTGTGGTAGTACTTTAAAAAAATCTTCTGATTTTGAATTCTGCAAATTTTTAATTGTTTTGTCTATATCAGCTTTCTCTAACTCTTGAATATAGATCTTTTCACCTGCTAAACCAGTAATATGTAAAAAATTTTTGACATTTTGAAATCAATCCTTTTCTTTTTCAACTCACTCACATACTGGAGACATAACACATCTCTGTCGGGGTAAAATATTATCTCCCTTCTTTTCAGTAGAAATAAAACCACATAAACTAACAAAGCTAAAAAGGAAACTACAAACAACCCTGGATACGATTTAAATACTCCACCCACCGTAAAAAAGAAAAATGCCAAAAGAGATAATATAAACCATTTAGACCAAATGATTTCCTTATACTTTCTACACTTGTGATTCTCCACTTGATTATTTCTTGATTCATAGGAAAGGTGTTTCATAGTGTATTACCTCTCCCGGGTGTTATCATTTTGTTAACTTTCTTTATGATAATTTTGAAATTTATTGAACGATTTTAATTTTTTAATTTCTAAACATAATTATAATATCCATAGTAATTTCTTTCAAAACTTTTCAATAACTTCAATGAATTCGTCCTTAAAGGGTAGAGATAAGTATATATAAAAAGAAAAATCATTAGACAAAGCCTCATTGCTGATTGAAAATATTTCTGTATTTTCTGGTATTTCGATTACACTCTTAGAAGGAATCTCGAGTTTTTTTGAACCAAGGACAAAATACATTCCCTCATCTGCTAAGAGTTCTTGTTTGAGTAAAAAATAAAGGTTTATCACACCTTTTGTATTATTTTGGGAGGTAGTATCATAACCACAACAAAGGTGTAAATAAACAAGTTTTTTATTTTCTTCTATTTTTGTTCTCCCTTTCAGTGCGATACTATATCTAAATTTTCCACTTTTGGGTTCTTCATGTTCATATACCTTCCATATGTAGCTACAATAAGTAGGTGTCTTATATCCCTCTTGTATTCTGGAAGGCCAGAAAAAAGTGTGATATGCAACGGATTTTTCTAAGAAAGTTGGATATTGACAATCAGAATTAAGCAAATCTGTAAATAAGGAAAGTTGTTCTAAACTACCAAACAGTTTTGGTATGAGTTGTGGTGAATTATAATTAAAATTTCGCGCAGAAGCTGTCAAATTATATTCAATTACAAGTGGCAAAAGTTTTATATTAAAAGAAAAATCACCAGAACTTCTATAAACCAGCCCTCCTCCTAATTTTAACTGATATCCTGCAACATCTACCCCTGTCCCTAACCCAATCGCTACTCCGTAATCTCCTTTTGTGTTAACACTAAATCCTAAATCAACTCCCGAAGATATGGGATGGTCCATAGAAACAGTTGCAGTACCATCCTTATATGCAGTAACAGGACCTGCTTTTATTCCAATTTTTATAACTTCATCCTGTTTCTCTCTATATAAGATTTTCATCTTTTCACGAGGAAAAATGCAAGGGAATAGTTCTTTGGTTTTTATATCAGAACTTATTTCGATGTTTTTTATACCTTTTAGTTTAACAGCTATTGGAACATTAAGATTATTAATCACGTATACAGTATGGATTGAAGGTTCTTCTTTCCTTTGAGACTCTTCGGATTTTTTAACTTCCCTTTTTACCTCCTTCTTTATTTCCTGTTTTGTCCACTTTTTCAAACTCTCAATATCTTGGCAAATTCTACTTTTGTCAAGCAACTTAAGAAAAATTCTTAGGGGAGAATCATAAGGTGACGGAAGATTCTTCTCTGCATAGACAATAGTAGCGATCACACTTTCACGCATATAATAACTAACATAACGAAGCGACATTTCAGGGGAAATATCAAAAAAGAATTTACCGATCAAAACAATCACAACAATATTTCCAATAATTGCAGATATAGTAGATTTCACAGCAGAAATAATCCTGCCAGAAAAAATTAATTCGATTGCATTAATAGCGATACAAATACCAACAACAATACTCATCCATGCAAGAATCATTAATCCTACATTTTTCCATGTTTGAATATTCCCTCTACTGGAAACAGCTAAAACAAAGTTAAGAGGTAGAAAGAATAAAAAAAAGAAGTAAAATAATAAATCGCCTGAATAAGTATTGTTTCAAATTAAAAGTTGTCGACTATTAATTGCTTTCTTATGTAACCTAAGTACTTTCTAGCTCTTTCTCCTATAAATCAAAAAACTGTTCTACATTTTGACAAGATATTTTGCTGATAATTAAAATTAGTCAATTATACATTTTGGGTTTTCCTAAGCCATTCTTTGAAAACTAAACAATTATAATATTTCTTTATTTCTAACCATATCGTAATTTTGTTACTGTTTTGTGCAAAGAAGATTAAAAACTCTATCAGTACGAATTAGAATTGTCCTCACATTACCTTTTTGCTATCACACCCAAAGCATAATCTCTTAACTAAAGGTTCCTTAATTTATGGAAATAAGCTCTCAAATGTCCTTGGGTATGGAACAGCGTCTTTAATATCCTTAAAACCCAATAGCTTAGCAACTAAACGCTCAAAACCTATACAAAAACCTCCATGCGCTTTTACGTTTTTTCTAAACGCTTTTAAATAAAATTCATATAAAAAAGGATCAACTTTAGCTAATTTCATACGTTCACGTATTACTTTTTCCCGTGTTTCACGAAGCCCTCCGCTTACTATTTCCCACCCATCTAAAATTATATCAAAAGAAAAAGTTAATCCACCCTTTTTACATTTAATGTAAAATTTCTTTACTGAATCTGGAAAATCTTTAATGACAACAATATCACTTCCATAGATCTCTTTAACAATTAAACCAATTTGTGCATTACCCAGTATGCCTAAATCTTTACCCCAATCAATTTGAAAATTATTTTGTTCTAATAAGGATAGAGCATCACTATATGTTATGATGGGCACTCTCTTATATGATGGTAAAACCAATTTTTTTCTGAACAAATTTTTCTTTGAAACCAATTCAAAGCACAAAAGTATCATCTCATAGGCAATGCTTATCAGGACCTCTAAATTTCGTACCTCCATTTCTACGTCTATTCCCAATGCTTCCTCGAGATGAAGCTTTGAATGTATACTTTCTTTCCTCCAAAACGGGCCTATCTCAAACACTCTCTTAATACCAGACAAAACAACAAGTTGTTTATATATCTGATTCGATTGACGCAATAAAGTGTTTAGACTATGATACTGGACTAAAAATGCATCACCTGTCTTATCATAAGGAGGATCGGTTGATACACAGACAATGCAAGGAGTAGTTATTTCAGTAAATCCGCTTCTTTTTAAATATTCCCTAATCATATTCAACATATCTGATCTAATCTTCAATATTTTAGTTTTTTCTCTATCTAATAATCCGATACTTATTTCAAATTTCTTTCTTTGCTGCTCAAATATATATTGTTCGTAAGAGTCATTAATTTTTTTTATACCATTTATTAAACTCTGATGCAAAATACTTTTTACTTTTCCGATTTCACTTTTTCTATTCTCTATTACATTTCTACCTCTGTTCAATACTTCGACTAAACTAACTACATTTATGTTTTGATTTTTTAAACGCTTTTCCACTTCTTCAGATATGAGACCGGATATATCCACTAATAACATACGATTATTGTTCCTATTTGCATATATTCTATAATACAAATTGTTGACGATTTTTTGAGTTTCTGTGTTCTTCTCAAGACAAACTACAATACAATTAGCTGCTGCATTTATAATCTTTTCTATCCCTATATCAGATATTTTAATCCTTTTCCTTTGGTCTTCTGAAAATTCTAAAAGTTGTTCACTTACTTTTTGAATATTTCTACTGTAAATATTTAGTAATAGTGAGGTTTCTTCGATCAAAATTTTCGTAATTAATTTCCCTGACATGCCAAATCCCAGAATAGATACTACACCATTCTGGTTTTTATCTATCTTTGCACACTCTTTCACAATAATATCAGACACGATTCTCTCTACTGAAATCAGACCAGTATGAAACTTAGTTTCTTTATTTACTTTTTGATTCACTTCTGATAACCATTGGCAAATAGAATCAAGAATTGGATACTTGCTATAATCCGGACTTTCTTTAAATGATTTTGTAACTTGTGAAAAAACCTGAATATCTCCGGGTACAAGACTACGTAAACCACAAGCGCACTCTGCTATGTATAAAAGAGCTTCTTCATTTTGAAAGTATTGAAGTTTGTGTGTTAGTTTCATTGTATTTTCACTCTTTAAATTTGCCAATTCTATCCATACTTTTATTAAATTATCATGTATTAGTTCCGGGTCTAATGTACGAAAACAGATAGTAAAAATAATTATACCGTTACATTTTTGTACTATCGCTAACTGTTCAATAGGTAAATAAAACAATTTTCTTCGTATTTTTTGATATACTTTAAGGATGTCTTCTTGTTTACCTATAAGTTTAATACTATCCAATAACTTTAAATCCTCATTAGTTAAACTTTGAAGATTAAAAGATATGCAATATAGATTGATTTTTAATTTTTCCATAGGCGCAATACCTCTTTTAAAATATTTTTTATACCTAACGAAGTTAATTCTTCCGGAAACCTATTCATCAAGCGGGTATTATTGATGATTCCAGAGACAGCTAGATTGATATTCAAACACTGTAGTTTGTCTACATCCTCTTGTTTTACAGGAAGATTTAGAAGTATAGTCGTCGTTTTTCTCAAGATTCCCTTTGGCAATACTACCTTTCCTTTACTTAATATGTATTCTATAATTGCTGGCAAACAAAATAGAATAGCAGCACCATGAGAAATTGATATCTGTTCAGAAATAGCATATGCAAACGCGTGGATAATACTACATCCTACAAGGTGGTTACATATGCCTGAAATAGTTGCCATTTCAACCATCGTCTGAGCAACTTCGTAATTAAATCCTTTACAATGGTCTTTAATATTCTCCATAATTGAATGTAAACTAAATTCGCTTAATGAATAAACTAACCGATTAACATATTTATTTAAAAGCGTATCCAGTGCATGAGATAACGCATCTGCAGCTGCATAAGACTTTAAAAATGACGGAATTGACTGTTGAAAAATTCCATCTATGATGGCTATTTGTGGGACTAATGATCGATCTTCTACTACTACACGATAATTCTTATTAGTTTTCCATACAGCAAATCTTGTCACTTCGCTACCAGAACCAGCTGTTGTGGGGACAGCCACAATAATTGGTTCCTTTTTTAAATTCCTTTTACGAATCTGTTTGGTCCATAAAAAGTATTTTATCGCTTTTGCAGCATCTATCACACTCCCACCCCCAACTGCAAGCAATATTGTCCTTTCAATACTATGTCTTCTGATATTCCCACACAAAATACGAATTTGTTCAAATGATAACTCTGAGGTAACAAAATAGTCACCTATAATTTGACAATTAATTACGTCAAAAAATAATTTAATTAAATTGTCATACGCACAGGAACTAGTAGCTGTTTTACTTCTCAATATCACTATTGAATTTTTTTGATTGTTTCTTAACTCTGAGATAATTTCTTCTGCATTCTTTATGCGAAAAATTATTTTTGTGCGGGGAAATTCCATAAATATTTCTTTTAAACCTCCTGGGCTTCTTTTTTAACTTCAAGAAAAAGTCGTTTACACATAGTTAATGTGTCTTTATCTTTCGTTGCCATTGCCCCATTAACTTTCCGAGTTACATCCAAAAGTGTCATATAAACCCATTCATCGTCAGCCACAGCAATGTCGAGAGTGTTATATCGTTTCACTAATCTTTTGAACTCACTATCTCTCTCTATAATTTCTAAAACTTTTTTCTTTAGAATCTTCTTCACTATTACTCCAATGTTTTTTTGTTCTTCAAATCTATTTTTTAATTTTTCCTCCTCTCCAGCATCATCTAAAACAAAAATCCTCTCTATTGTACAACTATCAGCTTGTATTTTTTCTTGTTGTACTGCTTTACCTATATTTATCATATAACCACTATTCCAGGTCTGAAGAGGATCAGTATATGATAACACACTCCAACTATTTCTTATAATAG
>JBCNVJ010000179.1:0-6019 GCA_039630255.1 Fervidobacterium sp.
AAATGCCATAACTATTACCTCCCGATTTTTGATTTCAGAGCGTTCAGAATTTCTTCTGGTGTTGGTACAACACCACCAAGTCTGCCATAATAATCGATTGGTGCGTGGTCTTTGACAGCTAATTTTACATCTTCAAGCATCTGTCCCATGTTCATTTCAACGTCGAACATTAATTTTTTGCCTTTTGAAATTTCTTCAAGCCTTTCGTATGGAAATGGCCAAAGTGTTATAGGTCTGAACAATCCTACCTTTATGCCTTCTTTTCTTGCTTGTTCAACAACACTTTTTGCAATTCTACCTACTGTACCAAACGCTGTAATGACTACATCCGCATCATCAAGCCTATACTCCTCCCAGCGTTTTTCTGTATTTTCAATCTCCTTGTATTTTTGAATAAGCTTTAAATTCATCCTTTCAAGAACATGTGGGTCTATGTCAAACGAAACTATTATGTGCTTTTCTCTTCCATTTGCTCCTGTCAATGCCCAGTCCTCATGTTTTGGAAGAGTATTTAAATCTCTAAATTCTGGGAATGTAACAGGTTCCATCATTTGACCGATAACACCATCAGCTATTATAACCACGGGTGTTCTGTACTTATCAGCTAAATCAAACGCAAGAATTGTTAAATCAACAGCTTCCTGAACAGTTGATGGTGCAAGTACAATAAGTTTGTAATCTCCGTGTCCTCCACCCTTTGTTGCTTGCCAATAATCTCCTTGAGAAGGTTGGATATCGCCTAATCCAGGTCCACCACGCACGACATTGACAAGCACAGCTGGTAATTCAGCACATGCCATGTAAGAAATACCTTCTTGCATAAGACTAAATCCTGGGGAAGAAGTTGAAGTCATAACTCTTGTACCTGTACACGCAGCACCGTACAGCATATTTACTGTTGCTACTTCACTTTCTGTTTGAAGAAATGTACCATTTACTTCTGGCATCCTTTTTGACATATATTCAGGTAATTCATTCTGTGGTGTTATAGGATATCCAAAAAACAGTCTACAACCTGCTCTGATTGCTGCTTCTCCTATTGCTTCTGTTCCTTTTACAAGTACCCTTTCGCTCATTTAATATTCCCTCCCATTTTATGCACTTTCTACTTCTCTGTATACGGTAATACATACATCAGGACACATATTGTAACAAAAACCACATGCGATACACTTTTCAACGTATTTTGCCTCCGCGGGATGATAACCCTTTGAATTGAATCCCTCGGAAAATTCAATGACTTTCATAGGACATACGTTGATACACAATCCACATCCTTTACACCTTTCTTGGTCGATTTCTATCTTACCTTTGACTTTTGGCATCTTCTCTCCTCCTTAGTAATTTTCCATTTTCATAAATCTTTTGATCTTGAACACAGGATACTTAAAATTATCTTCGCTTATGAACTCAGGTACTACTGTGAATTTTACGGGTATTTCTATCTGCTCTGAAACTTGACTTAGTATCTCCTCGCCTTTTTTTATTAAATCGGCAGTTGTTTCGTAGGAAAGGTTTGCATTGTTTATTAAATAATCTACCTTTATTCTCGCAACTTTTCTCAATAGATCATATGCTTTAATGATTGAATCCACCGTTGATGAAAAAGGTCTTGCAATGTTTACGACCATACTGATTTCAATATCTCCAAGGTAGGGCTTCAGATATCCAAGTACTACTATACCGTTTTCTTCGCCACCAACGTCTATGACCGTTTTGTATTCTTTGTTTGATAAGTATCCAATGGCTCCACCAGTTATGATCGGTAGATCAGCGTTTTTCAGAGCTCCTTTTGGGTAAACTGTGACCAGTCCCATGTTTTCAAGAATTTGAGCAACATCTCTGGTTCTAAAATACGGGGAAATTATATCGCCATCGATTATTGCTACTTTGTCGTAATCATTTCTGAGCTTTAATGCCCAATTTATAGCGACCTCCGTTTTTCCACTGCCAAATAAACCTATAAATGCATAATTTTTTGCCATTTTGTTTGCAACCTCACTTTTTTCAACTTGCAGTCTTTCATTTTTCTAATTTGTTTTCCGAATAGATCTTTGTCTTTTCTTGTCCTCTAAGAACTCTTAACGCTCCCATGGCAAGTGCTCTTTCTTCATCTCCACCGGGGAACACAAGAACTGGGGCTATAAAGCTTACGTATTCGGTAAGCCATTTAACCATGAACTCTTTGTCGTAAGCTAGCCCACCAGTGAGTACTATAGCATCTACTTCACCTTTCAAAACCGCTGCCATTCTACCTATCCATTTTGCTATTTGATAAGCCATTGCTCTGTACACAAGTTCTGCTTCTTTATTTCCTTGCCTTATCATATTTTGCACAGTCAATCCATCATTTGTACCAAGATAATCGACCATCCCGCCAGCACCTTTGATTTTTTTCTTCATTTGGTCTATGTCGTACTTCCCACTGAAGCATAGGTCAATCAATTGGGTTAGTGGTAACGTACCACTTCTTTCAGGTGTAAATGGTCCGTCTCCATCAAGTGCGTTATTTACGTTAATGACCTTTCCTTTTCTATGTGCACCTATTGATATACCACCACCCATGTGAACAACTATCAGGTTTGTATCTTCGTACCTTTTGCCCAACTGAGCAGCCGCGTTTCTTGCCGTTGCTTTTTGGTTAAGCGCATGAAAGATAGACTTTCTCTTAAACATTGGATGTCCTGTGTATCGCGCCAACGGTTCGAGTTCGTCCACAACAACAGGATCCACTATGAATGATGGAATATTGTATTTCTTGGTAAATTCAAAAGCAATCAAAGCACCAAGATTTGATGCGTGCTCACCATTTTTACCTTCATAAAGCACCTCGAGCATATCTTCCGTAACTTTGTAAGTGCCACCAGGTATAGGGTCCAAAAGTCCTCCTCGACCGACGACGGCATTAAGTTCTTCAGGGGCTATTCCAAGCTCGTGTAGAAACTCTTCAACTATTCTTGCTCTAAATTCGAATTGCTCTGTCAGTTTATTATATGGTGCGAGTTCTTCGGTTGAATGCCTCAAAGTTTTAGCGGATATAAGTTCTTCGTCCTCGAAGACAGCAACCTTTGTGCTTGTTGACCCGGGATTTATAGTAAGTATTTTCATCATTACACCATCCTTTCACTAAAAGCTTAAAGCATTTTTATTCACTCATAAGACAGGTTAAGGCTATCGAAAGTAATTTTGTTTCATCGCTATCAGCCCTTGAAGTTAAGGCAACGGGACATTTTGCACCAACAATAACAGAAGCTACTTTAGCACCGGCTAAGAAAACCATGCTTTTGTAGAAAATATTTCCTGCATCTATGTCTGGCATTAAGATTATGTCTGCATCACCTGCGACAGGACTTACTATACCTTTATGTTCAGCTGCTTCTTTTGAAACTGCGTTATCAAGTGCGAAAGGTCCATCAACCAAACAATTTTTTATCTGTCCTCTTTCATTCATTTTAGATAAAAGTGCTGCATGTACAGTTGCTTCCATCTTTGGATTGACAACTTCTATAGCTCCGACTATGGCAACCTTTGGTTTGTCGATTTCGAGTGCCTTTCGTGTTACAAGTACCGCATTTTCAATAAGATGGATTTTTTGCTCAAGGTCTGGTACGATTGTCATACCAGCATCTGTTACCACAAGTAGCTTGTGATATAAAGGTGTTTCAAAAATACTTACAAGTGACATAGTCCTGCCTGTTTTCAAATTATATTCGTCTTTGAGAACTGCTTTCATCAAATCACCAGTTTTGATATTTCCTTTCATTAGAAAGTGAGCTCTTTTCTCAACGATTGATTTTACGGCATCATCAGCTGGATTTTTTGAATTAACCAATTCATAATTGGATAAATCAACATTCACTTGATTGGCAGCAATCTTTATTTTATCTGCATCGCCAAAGAGTATTGCATCAACGATACCCTCTCTCCTTGCCATTTCGATGGCTTTTAAAACCACCTCATCATCAGCTGCTGCAACGGAGACTATTTTTTTACCAGCTCTTTTTGCCTTTTCAAGTAATTCGATAAGTTTTTTCATTTTAATTCACCCCACACTTTTATGCTTTCTTCACCATTCAAAACACGTAAGGCGCCGTATGCAAGTGCTTCCATTTCCATTTCACCAGGTACTACAAAAATTGGACCAAATTTGTATATGTAAGCCTTTATCATATTAACAAATCTTTCACTGTAAGCCATTCCACCAGTAAACACGATGGCATCAACTTTTCCTTTCAAAGCCACGCACATGGCACCAATTTCTTGAGCAATTTGATAAGCCATAGCTTCGATAACTTCGAGTGCTTTTGGGTCATTTTCAGCCAATTTGAAAGCTTCCCTAAGATCGTTTGTGCCAAGGTACGCAGCAAGTCCACCACGCCCAATGAACATTTTCTTAATTTCATCTTTTGTATATTTTCCTGAGTAACATAGCTTTACAACATCACCAACTGGCAACTCACCCGTTCTCTCAACACTGAATGGTCCTTCGTCATTTGCATTGTTTACATCTATCATACGACCTTTTTCAAAAGGTGCGACAGATATTCCACTTCCAAGGTGCGCAATCACCATGTTAAGCTCACTGAACCTTTTTCCGAGTTCTTCAGCAATTCTGATACCTACTGCTCTCATGTTTGATATATGTGACAAACTCTTTCGCTGTATATCCTTAATACCTGACAGTCTCGCTTCTGGAATCATTTCATCTACACTAACAGGATCTGTTATATAAACTGGAAGTTCTTTATTGCAAGATTTTGCAAGTTCATAAGCTATTACTGCAGCTAAATTAGAAGCGTGTTGAACCTTTGTCTTATTCAAAAGATAATCGACCATGTTCTCATCAACCAAGTATGTACCACTTTCCACCGGTGGAAGTATTCCACCACGTGCTGCGATAGCATCGAAATCCTCTAAAGATAAATTGTTTTTTTCAAGAAAAGCAATTATGGCATTTTTCCTCATTTCTTTTTGTTCTATTATATTTTTGTATCTTTCAAGTTCTTCAACTGTGTGGTAGAGATTTTCCTGCAGGATTTTATTTTTTCCCTCAAAAACAGCTACTTTAGTACTTGTTGCACCAGGATTTATTACAAAAATTCTCATATCACATCAACCCTTTCTTTCTTCCATATTCTTCAACTACTTCTCTTAATCTCTTCACACCCTCAATTATCTTTTCTTCTGGTGGCAAGCAGAAAGACAACCTCATTGAAGAAGATTTACTATCGTCTATAGTAAATGCTTCACCGGGTATGTAATATATCTTTTTTTCTTTCGCAGTTTCAAACATATCCATTGTATCGAAACCTTCTGGGAGAGTCATCCACACAAATAAACCACCTTGTGGATTGACCCATTTTGTGCCTTTTATATGTGAAAAATTTTCTTCCAAAGCCTTTATCATTGTGTTCTTCTTCTTTCTGTAAAGTTCTATTCCAGGTTTAAGTTGTTCGAACAAATCGTATCTTTCAAGATATCTCGCAGCAATCCTTTGATTTAAACTTGGACTACACAAATCTGCAGCCTGCTTTGCCATAGTAGCTTTTCTGACGATATCAGGTCTACCAACGATCACTCCGATTCTAAGTCCCGGGGTCAAGATTTTACTAAAGGTATTAAGCAAAACAACCCTATCTTGTCCAGCCATTTTAAACAATGATGGTAGATGCTCGCCTTCGAACCTAAGCATCCCGTATGGATCATCTTCAAGGATGAACAAATCGTATTTTTCTGCGATTTCTATTAGCCTCTTTCTCTTTTCAAGACTCATAGTAACACCAGCTGGATTATGGAAATTTGGGACGGTGTAAATGAATTTAACCTTTGGAATAAGTCCTTTTTCATCCAAAGTTTTCAATCTTTTTTCAAGATAATCAACATCCATTCCATCTTCCTCAAGAGGGATGGTTTCAAATTCAGTAAATGTCATTCTGAAAGCACTTGCCGCACCCAAATAAACTGGAAATTCGACAAAGCATATACTTTCCCTATCTAAGAAGACCCTTGCTACAAGATC
>JBCNVJ010000018.1:0-8281 GCA_039630255.1 Fervidobacterium sp.
GCATATGGATCGCTACCCCTAATACTATTAATAAAAGCAGATTCAATGTTTTAATGTTCAGAATCAGTTTATTTTGTTACGTATTCACCAACATACATTTCATAAACAGAATCATCGATTGCGTTTTTTCCACTCAACTTCGCCATATTTGAAAGTAGTTCATAAGTGTTTAAAAGAAATCTTGCATCACCATTAGCTGATGCTATGATACTCTCTTTAACGCTTTGTTTTACATCTACACCTAATCTGTTCACAGCATTTTGCAAGATCATATCTAATTCACTTGGTGAAAGTTTTTTGAATCTCAAGACCCTACATCTTGACAAAAGTGCAGGGTTTATTGTGTATTGTGGATTCTCAGTTGTGGTACCAAAAAGTATATATGTTCCTGTCTCAACACCTGGCAAGAAGACATCTTGTTGCTTTTTATTGAATCGGTGAAGTTCATCTATGAACAAAACTACCTTCTTTATATCTCTCATACTATAAGCATATCTTTCCCACTTTTTAACATCCTCGACAGAAGTGAATGCAGCATTAAGGTGAATAATTTCATAGTCTGTGTATTTTCTTAACAAACCCAAAACCGATGTTTTTCCACTACCAGGTGGTCCAACGAGTATAGCGGAAAATAAATTATTTGTTTCAATTGCCATACGCAAAAGAGCACCTTCGCCAAGAAGGTGCTCTTGACCTATGAAATTTTCAAACGAATTAGGCCTGAGTATTTCGCTTAAACCATTCAACAGTTCTCTTCAACCCCTCTTCAAGAGAGTATTTAGGTTCCCATTTAAGCTCTATCCATGCTCTGTTATAACAAAGCACGCTTTTTCTTATATCGCCTTTTCTATGTGGACCGTAGACTGGATCTTTTTTGTATCCAGTCAGCTTTTTAAGTATCTTGAACAACTCATTTGTTGTTGTTCCAGTTGCTGTACCTATGTTTATAACAAGTCCGTCTCCTTTTTCCATAGCCTTTATATTTGCATCTACAACATCTTCGACGTAAATGTAATCCCTTGTGTACTCTCCATCTCCGAATATGGTGCAGTCTTCATTTTTCAGCATTCTGGAGGTAAATATTGCAACAACACCTGCTTCTCCATATGGATCTTGTCTCGGTCCATATACATTTCCGTATCTTAAAACAGTGTATTTTAAACCAAATTCCTTACTAAAAAATCTTAAATAATTTTCGACAGAAAGCTTTGCTATTCCGTATGGGGACATTGGCTGTGGAAAGACACTCTCTGGTGTTGGAAAGACTTTTACATCTTCCCCGTATATTGCACCACCGGTTGAAGAAAATATAAATTTTCTAACCCCATTCTCAATTGAAACCTTTATGAGATTGATACTACCAATTATATTCCAATTTGCATCCTTTATTGGATCTTTAACAGATATTGCGACACTTGCTTGAGCTGCAAAGATGGAAAACGTATTCAAATTTTTCAGAAGAAAAAAGTTCGCTCACCTTTTCTGCGTTGTATATGTCCATTTCTATAAACTTAGCTTTAGGGTTTACATTTTCTCGCTTACCAGTTGAGAGGTTGTCAATGACAACAACATCGTGTCCTAATTCCACAAGTTTATCTACTACATGTGAACCGATAAATCCAGCACCGCCTGTTACAAGTACTTTACTCATATACTTCATCCTCCTTAATTTTCTCTTTTAACTTAAGTACTTCTTCAGGTATTTCAAGATTCATTCTCTGTTCTTTAATGAATTGCTCAAGTTCTTTTGCCTTGTCAACGGTGAAATCAATCAGTATAGAGTAAAACTTTCTAAGCTTTCTCCTGGTTTCTTGGTCCAAATCATACACAATAAGGCTCGCTATTTGCTCAGCCTTTTTTTCTGGCACGCCAACAACATACATGAAGAAGTATTTTATCCTCGATTCACCTGATCTAAGCATCTGCGCAATTCTTAATCCACGCGTTGTTAACTTGACAAAACCATACCTTTTATGATCAACAAGACCAAGTTCTACAAGTTTTTTAACTGCATTGGTTGCACTCGCATAAGACACGTTCTTACTACGTGCTATGTCTGAAATTCGCGCCACACCTTCTTTTTCTACTAAGGTATATATGGCGGATATATAACTCATGACAGTTGGTGTTAACTTTGTTTCATGCTTTGTTTCGTTCTTCACATTACTTTCCTCCCTGATTGTTACTGTCTTCAATGTTTTTATCAATATCAATTTTTACACCGTTTATCTCATTTACAAACATATCGTAATATTTCTTAACCTTCTTAATATCTTGCCATGTTAAATCTTTTGGGCTGCCTTTTTCTTTCGACGGATTTCTGAGCAAATAACTTGGATGGAACATCGGAAAGATTATTATCTCACCTTTCCAAATCATTTGCTTTCCTCTAATCTTTGTTATAGACTCTTCTTTCCCAAGAAAAAACGAAGCAGCTGTACTACCAAGAGGTACAATCATCCGAGGATTTATAAGCTGAATTTGAGCTATTAAGTAATGAGAACAGGTTTGAATTTCCATAGAGTTTGGTACTCTGTTATTAGGGGGTCGGCATTTGACAACGTTAGTAATATATACCTCCTCACGTTTTATATTTACAGATTCTAAAATTTTCGTTAGTAATTGTCCAGCTTTGCCTACAAATGGTCTTCCTTGGTTGTCTTCTTCTTCACCAGGACCTTCCCCAACAAACATTATTGGTGAATATATATTACCTTCGCCAGGTACAGCATTCTTTCTTAATAATCCAAGTGGACAACTTTGGCATTCTCTTATCCTATCTTCAATAACCTTCATTAATTCTTCCTTTTTCATCAAACACACCTCTGAAAAAAAAGATTTCCAAATGCCAAATACAAAAGACAATAGAATTGTAGCTTAACAATGTTTAACTAACAATTTTATTATATCATAAAACTTCGAAAAATAGCAAGTTTTTGTTTTTTGTTTTTTCGATCAAACATAGTTTATCAGTTAAAAAGGCACTGTCTGATAAAAGACAGTGCCAAATTGTTTTACTAAGTTAAAAAATGTTAAGTCAGACTTTCAACCTATTCTTCAACAAGAACGCCAAGAAATTGACTTTTATACATATTCGCATAAAAGCTGCCTTTACTAAGAAGCTCAGAATGCTTACCTACTTCTACTATCTTTCCTTCGTTGATGACAATTATCATATCGGCGTTTTTAATGGTAGATAATCTGTGTGCGATTACAAACGATGTTCTACCTTTCAATAAATCCCTCATAGCCTTTTGGATGTAAATTTCCGTTAACGTGTCCACGTTACTTGTAGCTTCATCTAATATAAGCACGTCAGGATCAGCCAAAAAAGCACGGGCAATGGTAATTAATTGCTTTTCTCCTTGTGATATGTTCGATGAATCTTCGCTGATAATTGTTTCATAACCTTTTGGCATAGCCATTATGAAATGGTGAACATGTGCCATTTTAGCTGCTTGCACAATCTGCTCATTGGTGGCATCTTCTTTGCTGTAGGCAATGTTTTCTTTTATAGTCCCAGAAAAAAGCCAGGTATCTTGCAAGACCATTCCGAAATGCCTTCTAAGGTTAGATCTTTTTATATCTCTGATATCAATACCATCGATCGTTATTTTTCCACCCTGTATTTCGTAAAATCTCATCAATAAGTTAACTAAGGTGGTTTTTCCAGCACCAGTTGGTCCTACAATAGCAACCATTTGTCCACTTTTAACATCTATATTAAAGTTTTCTATAAGTGGCTTATCTGGAAGATAGCTAAATCTGACGTTTTCGAATCTTATGTTTCCATCCACTTTCTCCAATTGTATTGCATTTTCTTTATCTGGTATCTCTTCTTTTTCTTCTAAAATCTCGAATACTCTTTCCGAAGCAGCAAGTGTTGATTGTATCATATTAACTATGTTGGCTATTTGTATTATTGGCTGGTTGAATTGCCTTGAATATTGTATGAAAGCCTGTACATCACCTATGGTAATCTGCTTTTTATTAACCAACACACTTCCACCAACAGCGACTATAATGTACCCTAAGTTTGCTATAAAGTTCATTAACGGCATAATTATTCCACTTATGAATTGCGCCTTTTTGCTCTCTTTGTATAGCTCTTCATTGGTCATCTTAAATTTTTCTATCTCATCCTTTTCTCGACTGTAAGCTTTAACAACTAAATGGCCGCTGTAAACTTCTTCTATCTGTCCGGTAAGTTTTCCAAGTAGTCTTTGCTGGGCACTGAAGTACTTTTGAGAATGTTTGGCAGTTAACATAACCGCAATAGCACTCATGGGTAGTGTTACAAGAGTCAATAAGGTTAGCAAACCATTTATAGTTATCATCATATATGTAATACCAAATATTGTAACTACACCTGATATAAACTGTGTTAGACTCTGTTGTAAAGTATTACTTATAAGATCAATGTCATTTGTCACGCGACTTATTATGTCACCATGTGATCTTTGATCATAAAAGCTCAGAGGTAGCTTTTTGAGTTTTTCGTTTATATCTTCTCTCATTTTTCTTACTATCTTTTGGGTTATTCCAGCCATTATATAGCCTTGGAGAAAATTTAACAACGCAGATATTCCATAAAGTATTGCTACCGTTGAAAGCACGGAAGATATTTTTTCGAAATTCATTTTCGTATTCAAAAATACAGAAAATGTGGTCTTTCTTATCATTATAACCCTAAATATTTCTGTCGTTGCTTCTCCCATTATTTTTGGAGCTTTTATTGTAAGAACAGTCGCAAGGATAGTGAGAATAAAAACTAATGTAATTCCAATATAGTATGGTTTCAAATAACTCATTAGTTTTTTGAATGATTTTTTGAAATCTTTCGGTTTTTCTGCGCCCCTTGCAAATCCAGGTCCTCCAAGTCCCACTGGTCGTAATCTTTGCTGTCTTTGAAAGCGTTCTTTGTCTGCTAAGTTTTTGTTTTCCATTTTTATCACCTCACTTTTGTAATTCTGTTTCTTCTTTTGAGAGTTGTGAGTAGACTATTTCTCTGTAGACTTCGCATTCATTAAGTAAATCTTCGTGGGTACCAATTCCTACGATCTCCCCATCTTTCAAAACAATTATTTGATCAGCGTTCATGATAGTAGCAACTCTTTGAGCAACTATTATAACAGTTGCATCTTTGGTTTCTTTAAACAATTTGCTTCTAATCTTGCCATCTGTTTTGAAATCCAGTGCACTGAAAGTATCGTCGAATAGATAAATCTTAGGTTTTCCAGCTATAGCCCTTGCGATGGATATTCTTTGTTTTTGCCCACCTGATAAATTTAAACCTCCTTGTTCAATTTTGTATTCAAGCCCTTCAGGATATTTACTCGAAAATTCTGTAACTTGTGCAATCTCAGCTGCGTGATTTATCATATCATCTGTAATCCACTCACGCCCGAATCTTATATTATCTTTAATGCTACCTGAAAATATAATAGCTTTTTGCGTAGCATAACCTATTTGGCTGCGTAAGACGTCTAAAGGAAATTCCCTAATATCTACACCATCGAGCTTAATATTTCCAGAAACAGGATCATAGAATCTTACTATCAAATTCAAAAGTGTAGATTTTCCAGAGCCTGTTGCACCAACTACTGCAGTAACTTTTCCAGGTAGTGCTTTAAACGAAATATTCTTTAAAACTGGTTCGTTTGCACCTGGATATGAAAAAGTAACATTGTCAAATTCAACAACACCTTGCAAGTCAATGTTTCTTGAATATTTTAATGAACTTGTACTTTGTTTTATCTTAGGTTCGGTTTCAAGTATTTCTTTTATTCTTTGAGATGAAACACTTGCTCGAGGAAGAAAGATAAAAACAACAGAGATCATAATAAATGAAAACATTATTTGCATAACATATTGCATTACCGCCATCATCTGACCAACTTGCAGTATTCCTTTATCGATTTGTTTGGCACCGAACCATATTATGGCAACAATAGTCAAATTCATTATTATCATCATATAAGGAAAAAGCAAAGAACCTATTCTATTAACGGTAAGAGATGTTTTGATAAGATCAAAATTCGCTGTTCTGAATCTTTCCATTTCTTTGTCTTCCTTATTAAATGCCCTGATTACTCTAATACCAGTGACACGTTCCCTTACAACAAGATTTAACTTGTCTATTTTCCTTTGTATACTTTTAAACAAAGGAGCAATAATTATTGCAATTATCCCCAGCCCAGCAAGCATTACGGGAACAGATATTAACAATGTAGCCGTTAATTTTGCATCTTTTTGGACAGCCATAAAAATTCCACCAATTGCCATGATCGGTGCCATTACAACCATTCTAAGTATCATGACAACTGCCTGTTGTATTTGCATAACATCATTTGTTGTGCGTGTTATCAACGACGATGTAGTGAATTTGTCTATTTCCTCTAAGGAAAATGACGTAACTTTCGTAAATACCGCATTTCTCAGATCCTTACCTAATCCCATGCTAACTACAGACGAGGTATAACTCGCCACAACAGCTGCCAAGACACTCAAAAAAGAAACAACTAACATCCTTCCACCCGTGCGCCAAATATAATTGTCATCACCTCTAACAATTCCCTTGTCTACACTATCCGAAATCAAATCTCGAAGATAAAGTGATATTATTGATTGAACCGTTACTAAAGAAATAGTCACAACTATGAGTAGCCAATACTTAGAAATAAATTTGCTTAACATGCGTCATCACCTGCCTTTTTCTGTTCGAATTGTTCATCAATCTTTTTTCTTAGTTTGTCTATTAAATCTTCCAACTGTTTTTGCTCAGATTCTGTTAGCGCGCTTATCAATAAAGTCTCTATTTGTTTGATAGTTTTATGCACTGATTCCAAGACCTCTTGTGCTTTTGACGACAAATAAACTCGTGAAATCCGTCTGTCTTTTACATCTTCTTCGCGATAAACAAGTTTGTTCTTTTCCATTCTCTTCAACATTACTGCAACAGTTCCTGGCTCCACATCCATAAGCTTTGAAATATCCCGCTGACTTATTCCTGGATGGTTTCGAATTAAAAACAGCATTGGAATCTGCCCAGGATGTATCGAATACGCTCTCGAGATACTCTCGTTAATAATCTTGAATATCTTCCTTTGTAAAACACTCATCTTGTAAAGAATACTGTTTTGATCCACAATGCCTTTCAAGTCAAACACCTCTCTTTCATAAAGTTAATAAAAGTTATACGTATAATAGTTATACGTATAATTATATTACAACAGTTGATTCTGTCAAGCTGTATTATGAAATGGAATTCCGAATTTATCTGGAAAATGCAAGAGGATGTGGTATAATTATTTTCAGCGGTGAATATTTCAGACTGAGGGATCTTTTATGGTGAGATGGATTTTGGTTTTGATAGGTGCATTTGGAATATTTTTACTTATTTTCTCACTTGTTAATTTACGTGACTTGTTCGAGCAAGTGAACAGTACTACAGCAAGTTTGGTAATTGATAGTTGCAAAATTAGCGGTATAACCATGCTGTGTAAGGCGCGATTAGTTGTAAGATCATCATTAGTGTACGATGTTGAACTGGCTCAGTTGAAACTAACTAATTTATCAGGAAAATATATCGATTCTTGGAGTGGAGAAATTAAAGATAGAAATAATTTCACAATTTCTTTTTCAAAAAATGAATTATTTAGTGATAAATCCAGGAGATTTTTAATCGATGGTTTTGTTAAAGTGAATTTTTTAATAGGTAGAAACGGATTGAAAATTAATTTGCCTGTGAAAGCTGAGGTGTCAGTTGTTGGAAGAAAGGAATGATTTGAGAATAGACAGAATTGTTTCACCGGAAAAAACAGGCTACGATGTTTACTCGTTAAGACCAAGGTTTTTATCAGAATACATTGGGCAAGAAAATATAAAAGAAAGATTAAAGCTTGCCATACAAGCATCTAAGATCCGTGGTGAGCAGCTTGATCACATTCTTTTGGCAGGACCACCTGGTCTTGGAAAAACAACGCTTGCTGGTATAATAGCTAATGAGTTAAATACAAACATACATGTGACAAGTGGTCCAATATTGGAAAAGCAGGGTGATCTTGCTGCCATATTGACGAATTTGGAAGCTGGTGATGTGCTTTTTATAGATGAAATTCATAGGATGAACAGAAGTGTTGAAGAAATCCTCTATTCAGCGATGGAAGATTACCAGATAGATATAATGATAGGCAAAGGACCGACTGCTCGCTCAATAAGGGTAGAACTTCAACCGTTTACATTGATTGGTGCAACAACGCGCAGTGGACTTTTAACTTCT
>JBCNVJ010000180.1:0-8005 GCA_039630255.1 Fervidobacterium sp.
GAGGTATGAATGCTCCAATATTGCCAGAAGAGTCGGCGGAAGGTATAATTAAAATTGCAAAGACAGTAAATAAAACAGGTATATTTCTTGATTATACTGGAAAGATTATCGAGTGGTAGTAAACAAATAAGTGTAGAAGAAACAATGAAATTATTAAGTGTGGGGGAATTAGAATGAACATTAAAAGGGCACTCATAAGCGTATCTGATAAGACAGGTATCGTTGAATTTGCAAAAGAGTTGATTAACAGAGGTATAGAAATAATAAGTACAGGTGGAACAGCCAAGCTTTTGTCAGAAAACGGTATCCCAGTTAAACAAGTTTCAGAAGTGACAAAATTTCCAGAAATACTTGGCGGTAGAGTGAAAACCCTACATCCAAAAATATTTGGTGGAATACTTGCTGACTTAGGTGATAAAACACATATCAAAGAACTTGAGACAAATCAAATTGAACCCATCGATATGGTAGTAGTTAATCTCTATCCATTTGATGAAGTACAGAAGAAAACGAGAGATGAGGATATACTTATAGAAAACATCGATATAGGTGGTGTCGCATTATTAAGAGCTGCTGCTAAAAATCATAGAAATGTTGTTGTCATCAGTGATCCAACCGATTACAATAAAGTTATAAAATCACTTGATTTGTGTGGTGACGTTCAACTACATGATAGACGAATGTTTGCTCTCAAGGCATTTTACCATACCATGAAATACGACGCAACAATTCATAGGGTTTTATCTGAACTTTTTGCTTCTGAAAAGTTTGACCACATGACATTTGAAAGATTCATAAGTCCACAGTTTGACTACGAAGTTTTAGATAAAGTAGGTGAAAGATTCGTAAAACTCTCTAAATACGCTCACAATTCCTTTGCAATAATAATTGGTGCCATAATTAACTACCTAAATCCAAACATAATTGTTGGATTATCGGGGAACCTTCCCATAAGTTTGGTAGATTTGAAAAAATCTGGAAATAGAATATGTGAATTATCTGGGGAAATAGTTGTTCTTAGAAAACTTACAAACGATCTTGCAAGAAAACTAAAAGAAAGTACCTTTTCAACAGTGGCTTACAATGAGATAGAAGATGAAGAATTGATAAAAGAAATATTAAAACATAAAGAACTTGTACGGTACAATTATTTAGAACCAAAAGAAAAGATAGCTTTGGCATTCTTTGTTGAGAACATTATGTTAAGAAAGCAAATAGACCTTTCAGAATTCCAAGAAGACGAAAAATTAATATTCTTCTTATTACAAATAATGCCCAAATATTCCGTAATTGCGATAACTGAAGACGGGTATTTTGTAATCAATGTTGATTTAAGAAAACCTATCGATGCTTTAGAAAAAACTTTAAACGAAAGTATAACTAAACCTCTCGTAATTGGAACTAATGCAAAAGTAGACAGTTTATTCAAAAAACTATGCGATGAAAAGGAAGTAGAAAAGATTATAGAATTTTCTACTTAAGCTAAAGCGAGTATAAGAGAGGAACCTTAGATATGCCAAAGCTGTACAACAATTCATATCATTATTACAACGACATAGCCCACGATTACGATGGCATGTACAACGATGAATATTGGAAGTGTTCACAAGAGCATATTAAGACAATTATGGAAAAATACGTGAGCAACTTTGTGAATTTGAAAGTACTCGATATTGGATCTGGTACAGGAAACTGGGCAAAATGGCTTGTAGAAAGAGGTGCACATGTAACTTTAGTTGAACCGGCACAAAACATGATAAAGATAGCAAAAGAAAAACTCAAAAGTATTTCGCATAATTGTTTGTTTATAAACAATGCTATAGAAAACGTCACCGAGATTGGAAAATATGATGTAATTCTTTTACTTGGAGATGTACTTAGTTATGTAAAGGATTACGATATCGTCATGAGAAAGATATTATGTTTTTCAAAATATGGCACATTAGTGTTTGGTACAGTGGACAATTACTATAGTTACATAAGAGATGTCATTACTTACGGTGAATGGGAGGATTTTATTTATTTAAAAAGTAATCAAAAAATACCAATAGGCTCCAAGTACGGTTGCTTCATATCAAGAGCATTCGACGAGGAAGATATAAGACAATTAGCTGAAAAATACCAAATGGAAGTTCTAGAACTCACTGGGCTGGCAATTTTCAAAAATTCCCATTTAAATGAAAGATATGGAAAATACTTTCTCAAAGAAGCCGAACATTTGCTTTTTACACTGAGAGTAAAAGTGGGAGAGTGATAGTTTGTTAAATATCCTAATCGCACTTGTGGTAATAAAAAACCTTTGGTCTATAGTACTGTCCTTAGCCAATCTTGTTTATTCAACAAATCGCAAAGCAAAAGTTCCTGAAGTTTTTTCAGATGTTATTGATCTGGAAATTTTTGAAAAAAATAAACATTACACGAAAGATAAGATGCTGATGTCGGTTTTATCGACAGCTGTAAATTTACTCGTACTACTATGGTTAATTTTAAAAGGCGTACCAGAAATTGAGAATATAGCAAAAAGCATTTCAGAAAACATTTTTATCCAAAGCTTGCTTTTCTTTGGATTGCTCGGTATTATCCAGTTTATTATGGACATGCCATTTGATGTTTATTCAACATTCGTTTTAGAACAAAAATACGGATTTAATACAACCACACCAAAAACATTCCTCATGGACATACTAAAATCTTTAATTCTTACTGTAACATTTGGTACACCTATTATTTTAATTCTAATGTGGTTTTTGATAAAATTTGAAACATGGTGGTGGCAAGCATCTATATTTGGAATAGCAGTCACCTTTTTTTATTCATACATATCACCAATTCTTATTGCACCACTATTTAACAAATTCAAGGAACTTGAAGATATTGAATTAAAAGACAAAATAAAAACTTTGTTGGAAAAAGCAAAAGTCAAAATACCTAAAATATACGTAGTGGATGCTTCAAAACGAACAAAAAAGCAAAATGCTTATGTGACAGGTTTTGGTACATCAAGAAGGCTTGTGCTTTTTGACAACTTGCTATCATATCCTAAAGAAGAGATTTTATCTGTGATTGCGCATGAGTTGGGGCATCATGAGAAAAGACATATTCCAAAACTAATGTTTGTCTCTGCTTTGTATGAAGTCTTCGTACTTTTCTTAATGAACCAGCTATACAAAATATTTTCTTCCACAAAACCTGGAATATCACAACCTTATGCAGTATTCTTCTACTGCTCATTATTTGTTGTTTCTATAGTTTTCTTTTTGACACCGCTTATGAACTACATGAATAGAAAATTAGAATACGAAGCAGATAAATACTCTGCTGAACTTATTGGAAGTTCAAAACCATTGATGAACGCTCTTAAAAGGCTCATTAAAGAAAACCTTACAAGCCTTAGTCCGTTACCTCTATACAAAACTTGGTATTACAGTCATCCGGCACCTGAAGAAAGAATAAATAAATTATCAAAACTCGAAAAATAAAACAAACCTCGGAAAGTCCGAGGTTTGTTTTATTTAATTATTTCTTCCCACGCTTTGTTATACAAATCAATCTTTTCGCCTAAATAATCAATAATTTCGCAATTCTTGAGATCAGAAATTTGGTAAGATAGTGTAGATTTTACGTACTTCGATGCCCCTATTACAGGTGAAGGTATCATTAGGAAATCGGAAATTTTTCCAGCTACTTCTGGTCTAAGGATGAAATCTATAAACTTGTAAGCAAGTTCTTTGTTCTTTGAATCTTTCAATATCACCATACTATCTATCCAAAGAGTACTACCTTCCTTTGGTATAAAGAATTCAAAATCCTCTCTTTCTCCCTCAGGAATCAATTGAAAGACATTTTCTGGATAACCGTGAACCACGGCAAATTCACCATTTACAATACCTTGAGCATAAGTAGTCGCGTCAAACTTCAAGATATTCTTTTTCCAATTCAAAATAATTTGCTTTGCTTTTTCTATCTGCTCAGGATCAGTTGAATTAACTGAATAACCAAGGTATTTAAGAGCAGCACCAAAAACCTCTCTCATATCGTCTAACAAAGTCATCTTATCTTTCAAGTCTGTTCTTTCATAAATACTCCAGGATTTTTCGTAATTCTTGACAAGCTTTTTATTAACTATAATCCCTGTCGTTCCCATCATATATGGGACAGAATATTTGTGCTCTGGGTCAAAAGTTGTCTTTTCCAAAACCATAGGATCTATGTTTTTGAAATTTGGTATTTTAGTCAAGTCCAATTTCTCAAGTATACCGTCATTAATCATCATTTTAACGTGATCACCTGAAGGAAAAACTATGTCGTATCCAGAACCACCTTGTTTTATTTTTGAGTACATCTCTTCGTTAGAAGAGTAAGTATCGTAAATAACTTTGCAGTTATATTCCCTTTCAAATTCTTTAATAACTTCTTGCGGGATGTAATCTGCCCAATTGTAAATATGAAGTGTGTTTTTTTTGGAACAATCAAACAAGAAGAAAAGCAGAAAAATAACACTAAACAGACCAACCACATGTATAAACTTCTTCTGAGTTTTCACGTATATTCCTCCTTTCTTATATTATCAAGGTATCATATTCCCAGCTGATATGTACAGTCCATACCACTCTTCTTTTGTTAAGTATACATTTGAGGCCTCCGAGATTTTTGTAAGTCTTTCTGGATCGGTTGTACCTACAATGACTTGAATATTCGCAGGATGTCTGATTATCCAGGCTATGGCGATAGCCTCTTTCGAAACTCCATATTTTTCAGATATTTCTTTCATCCTTTCGTTGAGTCGTTGAAAATTTGGATTATCTATAAATGTGCCCTTTATATTTCCAGATTCGTCCCCATATTGAAATGGTGACCAAGCTTGAATTGTTATATCGTTTATTCTACAGTATTCTAACACGCTACCATCTCTATTTATCGACTGAGGAAACTTTGTATTTGTAAACAATCCAAAATCAATCATTCCAGAGTTAGTTAAACTCAATTGTAATTGATTAGCCAGTATTTTGTAACTAACACCACTTTTCAATAATTCTATCTGCATAGGATTAAAATTGCTTACACCGAAATATTTTACCATCCCTTTCGAATGAAGATAAGAAAAAGCCTCTCCAATCTCTTCAGGTTCCATAAGTGTATCTGGTCGATGCAGAAGCAGAATGTCTATGTAATCTGTTTCTAACCTTTTAAGACTATTTTCGACAGACCGTATTATATGTTCTTTTGAAAGATCGTAAAATGCATTTCTTATACCACACTTTGTTTGAATAACTATCTTTTCCCGAGGAATGTTCAGTTCTTTAAGTGCCTGGGCAAATATTTTTTCTGACTGTCCTCCACCGTATATGTCAGCATGGTCATAGAAATTTATTCCAAGATCATAGGCTTTTTCCACAAGCTTTATAACGTCTTCCAAAGTTTTATTCCATATTCTCATACACCCCAACCCTATCACAGGTACGTCAACTACACCACCAAGTTTTATGCATCTCATTTTGCCACCTCCCTAATATAAATTATATCATGAACAAAGTAAAAGACTGTTTATAATTCAATAAATCCTATGATTACGTTAATCCTAGATTTATTGCATTGTATCTTAAAAAGCTTGAAATCAGCAATCTAAACTCAAAAATATGAAGTTGGCTCTGGTGATATAATATCTTAAGTAACAAGATAGGAGGTGAAAAATTAGTGGACTATCAGGCAATCATAAAAAAAATCAAAAGGAGCGAAAAACAAAAACTAGCAGTTATTTGCTATGCAAAATATAAAACAAACTTTTTATTTATGAAAAGAAAAAACGAACCATTTGCTGGGTTTCTTGTACCACCAGGTGGAAAAGTGGAAAGTAATGAAAGTGTACAAGATGCAATACAAAGAGAGTTCATTGAAGAGACAGGGCTTAAACCGAAAAATTTGCAATTAAGAATGATCACCTCTGAAATAGGACCTGATAAGTATAACTGGATACTCTTTATATTCTCAGCGAAATTAAACTCGATGAATGTAATTAGCTGCGAAGAAGGAGAATTAGTTTGGATTAATGAGAAGAACTTATTTTCAGAAAACCTTTCACCAATTGATAAACTTTTGATCCCTCATATTTTTACTGGAGGTTTAAAAATTGCTTATATAGACTATTCAAACAATAAGGAGGTTTCAAACCTTAAAGTTTTTGAAATAGAGGAATTTTTAAACAATCAAGAAAACACTCATTAACTATGTTGTTTGTAGCAGGACATGAATTCAACTTAAAGTTTCTGCAAAAAGTTATTCAGAAAGTTCATTATTAGAGATATGTACTTTCTAAAGAGAACAAATCAGAAATAAAAAACAGAGTGTCTTTTCAGACACTCTGTTTTTTAGATTAACCAATTCACTCTCTCGATCCCAGTTCTCTATCAAGCATATACAAACCTGTTGGTGAATCTTGAAGCTTTTTAAGCTTTCTAACTATCAACTCTGTTTGAGCTTCCTCTTCTACTTGTTCTTTTATAAACCAATGTAAAAATTGCTCTGTTGCGTAATCCTTTTCTTCCTTAGCACATTCGTATATTTTATTGATACTTTCAGTCACAAACCTTTCGTGGGTATATGCTGCTTCAAAGGCTTTAAGAGGACTTTCCCAAGAATGTTGTGGCTTTTCAAGTGTAGGGAATTCGACTCTTTCACCTCGTTCGTATATGAATTCATATATTTTCATAGCATGCCCCACTTCCTCTTTTGCTTGGACTTTCATCCATTTTGCAAATCCAGGCAGATCTATTGCGTCAAAATATGCTGCCATGGACAAATAAAGATAAGCCGAATATAACTCCTTTCCAACTTGTTCATTCAACATTTTATAAACTTTTTCACCTATCATATCAGACCCCTCCTAAATTATATTTATTCGAGCACTTTCTCTATATCATCATACGGAGGCTCTACAGTCGGGTTGTCTGTCACCCACTTGTAAATAACTACTCCATCGTCGACCACAAAAACCGCACGTTTTGAAACAGTATAATTTGGTATGTTTATAAAATTCTCATGTACTCCACCATATTGCTTGGAAACTAACCCACCAAAATCGGATAGCAATCTAAAATTTAGCTTGTTTCTTTCAGCAAATGCTTTGTTTGAAAATGGAGTATCAACGCTTATGCCCACAACTGTTGCATTTAAGTTGTTCAGTTTGTAAAGCATGTCCCTAAAGCTGCAAAGCTCCTTTTCGCAAACACTTGTAAATGCACCAGGATAAAAGGCGAGTACCACCTTGCCTTTGAGTTCTGAAAGTTTGAATAGCTTTAACTCGTGATCTACAAGCTCAAAATCTGGAGCATTTTGTCCAACCTCTAACATTTTTTCACCCTCTTTCTTCACAAAATAAACCTCTGATTCATCTTGAAATACGGACTGTGTTTTATATTATACCAAATCTAATTTTATTTGTCAAATCAGTTCAAGACTGAAATCGATATATTTTACTTCCGACGTGATTTTTCCTAAGGATATTATGTCTATATACTCGCACAGATAGCTTTCTATCGTATCAGGGTCTATACCTCCAGAAACCTCCACCAATATGCTATGATTAAATTTTTTTATTTTTTCAGCTACTTTACATGCTAACTCTGGATGAAAATTATCAAGCATTACAATATCAGCTTTGCATTCACACGCTTCTAAAGCCATTTGTTCATTTTCAACTTCCACTTCTATTTTCTTGCTAAAACTCAAATTTTCTTTTACTTGTTTTATCGCATTTGTTACTGAGCCATAAAGCTTTATGTGATTATCCTTTATCATAGCACAATCTGACAAATTTAATCTGTGTGTATCTCCTCCACCATGGATAATAGCAATTTTTTGTAGTTCACCTGAAAATGGTATGGTTTTTCGGGTTGCCGCAATTTTCACATGCGGAGCTTTTTGCTTAGCCTTTTCTACAAGTTTTCTAACTTTTGTCGCCACTGATGACATAAAAGATAGAACATTCAAAACTGTACGCTCACATATC
>JBCNVJ010000181.1:0-6006 GCA_039630255.1 Fervidobacterium sp.
ATTAGGCGAGCTCATCAACATACTTTCTGACGAATTGTCCAAAGAAGAAATCAGTGTTTACAGCCTTGGTGAGCGAATAAAAGATCTCTTAACACGTTACGGACTCGCTGATACTTTCGGAATAGCTTTCTTGCAACCAAACGGTTATTTGTATTATCCGTACATGAAATACATCGATGATGACAGAAGCGGGATGTCTCTGGAACCTGAAGTGAAGAATCTAACAAGATACGTTATAGATAAAAGAATAAAATTGCACATTAGAGATTCCTTAGAAGAAACAGATCTGCCGAATGGTTACACAATCTTAAAGCTCCACGGAGGTTTGTTTACTATTTACTGCGTACCAATCGTCTACAGGTCAATCACTCGAGGCGCTGTTTTATTTGAAAAGCAAGGTAAAGATCAGTTTTCCGATTCCACAATCATCCTATTCGATAAAATAGTTGATATCATAAACCTGTCACTATATTTTATCGACATATTAAAAGAAGTTGAAGAAGACAGAAAAAAGCTTTTTGAACTATCGATTAAGGATTATCTGACCGGGGCGTACAGTAGAAGGTTTCTTGAACAGTATCTTGAAAAAGAGATGTACAAAAGTAAGAGAATGGGCACTCCTTTGTCTGTTATATGTTATATTGATAGATATCGACAGATTCAAGGAAGTTAACGATATGTATGGACATGTTTATGGGGATAACATGTTAAAAAACTTAGTGAAGATAGTCAATCAAACGATAAGAGCCATGGATGTTATAGCAAGATATGGCGGCGATGAGTTTGTAATAGTCCTTTCTGAAACAGATACGGAAAGTGCGCAAAGGGTGGTAAAAAGAATTCTGAAGAATCTTGAGAAAGAAAATATAAAAGTATCCTATGGAATAATAGATGCATCACAACTTGAAACTATAGAGCAAGTATACAGAGAAGTTGATGCACGAATGTACGACATGAAGAAAAAGTTATTATAAATATATAAATTAATTTCAATACCTATTTTGATACCTACCTTTTTGTTTCAACATATGACCGTTACTACCACTTACATAGGCTTCTGACAACTTACATACCTTTTCCTATCCTCAGTGGATCTTGACTCCCAACGAACATCAGATATTTGTAAAAATAAATCAGTTATTATTTGCAAAACAAACAAATAATTTTCTTTTATGTAAATTTACGTAACAATACAACAAAGTAAACCAAGAAAAGTAGATACATAATAATGCCTGCGCAGGTAAAAAAAATCCGGGGGTGTAAAGCTATGAAAAGATTATCTATAAGGTGGATTATAGGGGAAGATGAACAAGGAAAACCAATTTACAGAAGGCAAACTTTGACTGTTTCAGAAGACTTCTCTACAACTGCTGCGCAAACAGTTGTGAATATTCTCGATAAGTATTCAAAGTATTTATGCGAAAGTGCACAGATAATCTCTACCGAAAGTGTAGGTGATTCGGAATGAAAAGGTTAATCTTGATTTACAGAGGAGAAGAAAACGGACGTAGAAGAATTTACAGAATAAATGTTCCCGAACCAATTGAAAACATAGATATTGCAGAGCTAACACAAGATATACAAACACTCAAATTACTTGGCTTAGTACCAGATGACTTTGAACCAGATGAAGCAAGAGTAATAGAAAATAACGTAAATGTACTTGTCAATCTTACCGAGTAGTATAAGAGCCTAAATGGTTGGTGATTAAAATGAAATGGATTTGGGATATTGTTAAACTATTAATGTATCTTGTTGAAAGACCAGGTGATGGTGAAAAGAAAAAGCAAGAAGTTATGGAATTAATGGACGAACTTTATGAAGACTTAAATATACAAATCCCCGTAGAAATTTACCATTCCATTGTCTCAGTTGCAATAGATTATTTAGCGTTGATCTTATTTTGAATTTGTATAAGAACTTAAGCAACAAGCCGGTAGCTTTGTCGCTACCGGCTTTCTTCATTTCTTTACAAAAACGTAAGCATTATCCAATTTTCTAAAAGCTGTCAAGTGTTTTTGCACATACTGTCCACAGTTACTTCCAATTTTATTTTCCTCAATTTCGCCTACGCTTATAATCACTTCATATCCGAAGTCTTTCAATTCTTCGACAAAGTTTTTGTGTTTCAAAACCAATCCATCGTCCGTGACATCGGAACTTAAGCTGTTCTCAATAGCTTTGTATGTAGGATTAACAGGTGTTATTTTTATCAAAAATTTGTTTGGATCGAAATATTTCTTGATTATATTCGAATCTACTATATTTTCCTTTGCAAGTGCAAAGTTTAGGGTTACTTTTCTATCACATTTGCTGAAAAATCTTTCGCCGTATTTTGCTATCTGTTCAAAATTCCACTTTTTTACCGGAATAATTTTATCTCTTTGTTTTTCATCTGTAGTGTGTATAGAAAATTGTAGCTGAAATCTACCGATGTAATATTTATCCTTGACTTCAAGCAATCTCTCAAACCAGCTTTCTCTACCAGCGGGTGCTACAGTACTTATCGAAGGCATCAAACCTGGTGCATTTATTAAACTCGGCAGATCTTCAAGCACGCTGATAACATCATCATTCAAAGATGGTTCTCCAACTCGAGCAAATTGAATCTTGAACTTTTTAACAGGTACGCTTTCCTTGTATCTTCTTCTTACTAAGAACAAAATTTGGGCTATTATTTCATCTTTGCTCAACTTTCTTTTATAATATCCACCGGCATCGCACATCATGCAACCTACCGGACAACCATCCATCGTTGAGATGATTAGCACCCATTTGTCTTCTCTCGGAATAGGAGGTTGTAAGGATTCGACAAACTCAACAAGAGATCCTTGAGGCGTTTTTGCCAAATAGACCATCGCAATATCTTCTTTACCATATACTTCAAGAACATCTAAACCAGTATCTTTCATGCAAGAATACTACCTCCTAATTAACTTATTATTTTAATATTTTCAACGTTTGCCATTTCCAAAATATCTTCTCTAACAACCATAGCATAGATCCTTCTCTTAGTCAAAATTCCTATCGTCTTTTCAAGCAGGCTAAGAATTATTCTATTACTTGCTGTTCTCTGGTAGAAGATTTTTTAATTTCTTCTCAAATTTTCGACATATTTAGACTTTTATCTATTACATCCAAGTCAACGTTGAAGGATCTTTTTTGATTTTAAATTGTGAATAAATAAATTTTGCATATTTTGTTCTAACTCATTCATTTTTTCTGATTTTTCATAATAATATCCATTGCACATCTAATACCGTCGCCAACAGCAATAGAAGCTTGGCGGAATTCTACATGTGCGGCATCTCCAATTACATACACATCACTTGTGTTTCTAACCTCAGGTAGATTAACTTCACGACCAACAGCAATAAGTAAAGCGTCAAAATAAAGTTCTTCGACACTTGTAGTAACTTCAACTCCGAAATTAACATCTTTTACAGAATTGATCTGGCTATTAAGTTTAATTTCTATCTTAAGTTCAGATGCCTTCTCAACTAATTTTGGTACTGCTTTAATTGAATTACCCCTTATGAATATTTTAACGTTTATACCTCTCAATTTTGCTTGAATTGCACTATCGAAAGCAACGTCTCCGCCGCCATAGATCGCAAGGCTTTTAATGTCAGAAGGTAGATCTCTGTACTCGTACACAACACGATCGTTAACCTCAAATTCAATAATTCTCTTTGGAGCAGTTCCCGTGGCTAAAACAATTACATCAGCGTTGTATGAACCACGTCTTCCAAAAAGTGTATTTCCGTTCACAGCTAAAATTTCGTCGAAAACCACCTGTATATTATTTTCTTTTACTACCTTTCTCAACCTATTTGCTAATACAACCCCACTTGATGGCTCTACCAATGGAAAATTCTCAACCCACCACGCGTTTTCAATTAATCCACCAATGACTCTTTTCTCATATATAATCACATTTGCTCCGTATCTTTTCAAAAAACTTGCACAAGAAACCCCTGCCGGTCCACCACCAACAACAGCAATTTTCAACCAATCACTCCTTAAAAGAAAGACAAATAAGGTTAAAACCTTTCGTGGAGTTATTTTCTGATTTCAAATGTCCAAATATCACCTTGAGTTACACCGCCATGTGGGTCTTTCGCAACAACGTACCAATAGTACTTTGCAGGACTTTCCAAACGCAGTTTTAAGTAATTATCTGCTGTTACCCTTGGAGTTACATTTGTAAAATCGTTAGTTTGATTTATATACACTTCGTACGTTAATCTATCATTATCAGGATCTTTTCCATCCCAACCAAGAACAACTTCAGTCGTAGTTGAACTTGACGTTATGACTGTACCATCTTCTGGACTTGGATTGCTTGGCCATAATGGGGCAGTGTTTGTTCTTGTTGTGAACTTCCATGTGCTGCTGTAGGCATAATTTCCAAATGGGTCTTTTACTTCAACGCGCCAGAAATAAGTCGTTACAGGTTGCAAACCACTAATTGTAATCGAAATCTCATCAGCAGTTTGACCAGATAGCATACGAGCCATATTCAATTCATCGGCTCTACCATAGTAAACATAATATTCAAGAGACGCTTTATCATCGTCTGGATCGCTACTTGATTTCCATCTTAAAGTCACGCTGTTAAAGTTGAGTTCTTTTTGATTATCAGACGGTGAAATAAGCACAGGAGCTGTTGGCGGAATTTTCGTTTCCGTAATTCTAAAGCTCCAAACAGGTCCTTCTACTGGATCGTTGTAGCCGTCTTTTGCAACAACTTTCCAGTAGTACCTTTTACCAAATTCAAACAATTCCGTTGTTGAATATTCATTTTTACGTAAATCAGATGCTTTTAACTTGAGGTTATCAGGGCTATCACCCATATACAAATCGTATCTCAGTTCATCACCATCCGGATCATAACAAGCCCATGAAAACAGCGAAATCCTATTTGGTAAATTTTCCTTATTATTACTTGGGAATGGATTTGATGGTACTGAAGGTGGATTATTTCTGTAAGTTTCAAAAGTAAAAGTAGTGCTTGTGGATTTTGCTCCATGTTTATCTTTTGCTTCTACATACCACTGATATCTTTCCCCTACTTTAAAAAATCCAGCGATCTGGCTAAAGTTAATCTGTGTATCATTCACCGGATCCATGAATCTTTCGGAAGAAGAGCTTTTTATTACGAATCTATAGCTTACATAATCTTCGTCGGGATCCACAACAGCATCCCATCTGAAATTTAAAGAAGAGATCTTTGCAAGGTTTACTCTGGAATTATTTGCTGGTTCTTGTAAATTAGGTGCAGGGGGCGGGGTGTTAACCTTTGTTCTAAAGGAAAAACGTTGAGATGTCTTCTCATTGTGAGTGTCGTAAGCCTCTATTTGGAGTATGTAATTCGTATTCGGTGCTAATCCTGTAACTTGATATTCCTCTTGTGGTGAAAGGCTTATGATTGGATTACTGGTGGTAACTCCTTCTTGGTAAAGGTAAACTGTGTACCTCAGCTCTTCAAAGTCCCTGTCTAGTCCTTTCCATTTCAATAACAAGTTGTTGAATTTTACGTTTGTTGACTTATCTTGCGGAGATATGAGTTCGATCTTTTCAGGTGGTTCATTAGCTTTGGTAGTAAATTCAGCAAACGGTGAATTTACAACTGCTCCCCATTTGTCTTTTACTTCAACGTTCCACCGATACGTGGTAGTTTGCCTCAAATTTTTCGCTAAATAGGTGTCTGTTGCAACAGATGTTTCTATGTAAGGTTTGTCTTTACCTTTTTCATATATTCTTACAGTAAAGGTCAAATCGTCATCATCTTCATCAGATGCTTTCCAAGTAAGCCCAAGCATCCCAAAAGGATGAGCACTTGTCCCGTTCGGTAACAATCCAGATACCGTTGGCGGGGTATTTTTTTTTAGTTGTAAACACCCACTGACTACTGGATACAGAGTCGTTGTTTGTTTAACAAAACAAACACTTTTTTATTTTTTTTGTTGTGAATATTACTTTTTGGCCTAAAAACATCTCTAT
>JBCNVJ010000182.1:0-9816 GCA_039630255.1 Fervidobacterium sp.
GCATTTATCGCTATACCTGAAAGCACAATTCTCACTGGTGATAAACCATTTTTCCAAGCTACAAGGTAGACTAAAACCGAAGCCAAAAGCCCTCCGAAAAAACTAATTATTGGTAAAAAGTATAAATAATCAGGAAAATAAAGCATAACAATTATAGCAAAAATACTTGCCCCAGAAGAAACACCTGTTATACCAGGATCAACAAGTGGATTACGCATAACAGCTTGTAATAACACACCTGAAACCGCTAAATTTGCTCCAACAATTATGGAAACCAAAATTCTGGGAAGCCGGAGGTAAACAACAATTTCATAATTCTCGAATTTTCTCCCAATGAAAAGCGAAAGCACGTCTTTTGTCGGTATTTTGACACTTCCTAAGATTAGTGATAATACAAATTGCAAAAAAAGTAACAATAAACAAATTAAGAGATAAAATTGATAGTTCCTATCTTTCTCTGTTCTGTCCACTATTTGTATCACAGTTTTTTTCATAACAATGCTTCCTCACTTGAAAAGAATTTTAGATAACTTTTCAAGCGCATCAATAGCATTTAATTTTGCAGAAACACCAAAATATTCAGGCTCTAGATTATATACTTTTCCATTCTTTACAGCTTCAAAACTATTCCATATTTTGTTTTCACTAAATTCTTTTTCAAACAACTCCCACACTGTTCGCGGATCTGCGTGCGAAAATCTTAGTATTACATCCGGTTGGGAAATCAAAAGAGTTTCTAAGTTTATTGGAACATATGCATTTTCAGATTTAACTACATTAATACCTCCAAGTTTTTTTACAAGCGATCCAACAAACGATTTGTCAGTTGCAAGCATAAAATTACCAGGAGCACCAAAAATTATCATAACTTTAGGTTTTCTCTGTCCTTTAATACTCGCCAATATTTTAGCTTCCTTTACATTTAACTCAGCAAGCAGTTTTTGTGCTTCTGAGTTTTTTCCTAATAACTTACCAAGTTCACTAATGGTAAACTTCAAATCTTCAATCGAGTTGAGTTTTACAAATTTATATGGAATTTTGTTATCATCAAGATAATTCTTTAAGCTACTTTCAAGAGAAGCATCCGAAACAAATAAATCAGGTTTTAACGATTTTAAGATTTCTAAATCAGGTTTCATGGGGTTACCTATGCGTGGTAAGTTTTGAAATTCTTTCGGAAGTTCATAATTTGTTGTTGGAACTGCTATAACGTTTACAGAGAGTTTAGAAAGTATTTCTGAAATCGCGACTGTTCCAGCAATCACCCGTTTTGGAGTGTTGTAATCTTTAGAAAACAAAACAGTTGTGTTAATAAAAACAAATAAGGAAAAAAATAACAAAAACTTAAGCTTTCCCAACATACTACAACCTCCCTATAAATGATAACGTTTAACAGTCTTTTTTCGTAAGTTTGTTTTTTCAATAACTTAATGATAATGAGTCTCAATTGCAATTTTAAACATACCATAAGCTCAGTTAAATGTCAATAGTAATTTTTCAAATTTTTTTGTATATATTGATAATCTAGGCAACTTTACATTTTTTAGTTTTAAAAATTCAAAGCTGGAGCCAAGAAAATTAGAATGAAACGAGAAAATAAAAAATTTTATATAATCAACTTGAAAAATACTAAAAAATTGGTAATTGACAAATAAATTTGTAAATTTATAATTGTGTTGAAAAATTTAATAACCTAAGCATTACAGGTCTAAACAGGTTAAAAGGGAACACCGGTGAAAGTCCGGGGCTGCCCAGCAACCGTGAGTAGGGACGAAACCCACAAAACGCCACTGGCGATAGCTGGGAAGGCGTGGGAAGTAGGATGATCTACGAGCCGGGAGACCTGCCTGTAATGTATGTTTTTCCCGAATCCTAAGGGGATTTTGGGAAAATTTGTTTTTTGGAGGTGTTGGTATGATTAAATCCAAAGTTGTGGTCGGATTGATTTTTGTGTTGGTACCTATTTACTTGTTTTCAACTTATTTAGGACTTGAATCTTCCGGACTAAAAGGCGGTAAACTAACTCTTATACTGACTACAACTCCGCAAACTCTTAACCCCTTTAATTCTGGTACTGGAGATACGTCAATAATTGGTCATCTTTTAGGAAGAGGGGGAAGACTTGCAGAATACAACGAAATTGATAAAAAGTATTATCCTGGTATTGCAGAAAACTGGAAAGGTCCAAGAGTTACTAAGGATGGAGGAATGGAAATATTATTTTACTTAAGAAAGGGAATTAAATGGAGTGACGGTAAACCGTTTAGCGTTGATGATGTTATATTTACATTTAATAACATAATTCTAAATCCAAAATTTCCGAACAGAATACAAGATCAATTAAAAACAGCTAATGGGATTCTTCCAGAAGTTACGAAAATAGATGATTTTACTTTCAGAGTTTACTATAAAGAGATTTATAGACCTGCATTTGATGCCATCGTTAGGATTTACATTCTTCCAAAACATGTTTGGGAACCTCAGCTAAGATACAAGAAAATAACCGAAATATGGGATATAGGCGCTATTTCAAGGGGAGAAGCAGTTGGGCTGGGACCATTCATTCCTATCGAATACGTACCAGATCAGTATGTAAGATTAGCCAGAAATCCCTATTATTGGAAAAAAGATAAAAACGGTCAGCAACTTCCTTATTTAGATGAAGTCGTTTATAAAATAGTACCAAACTACGAAAGTGGAAAATTGACTTTTTTAACTGGTGGAGCCGATGTCTTTGCCCCAAGAGCAGCGGATGCTATCAGTATAAAGGAGAAAGGCAATTTCATCGTTTATAGGCAAGGGCCCACTCAATCCATTCAATATTTAGCATTTAATTTCAACGCTAAGGATCCGATTAAACGAAATTGGTTTAGAAATGTACACTTTAGAAAAGCAATTGCTTATAGTATAAATAAAACTTCTCTTATAAACGTTGTCTATCATGGGTTAGCCGTTGAACAAAACAGTGTATTAGCGTTCATGTCACCATTTTACAATGAGAATATTGTAGTAAAATACAAATACGATATTTCAAGAGCGAAAGCAGAACTTTCGTTGGGTGGTTTTAAGTTTGGAAAAGACGGAATACTCTACGATAAGAAAGGTAACAAAGTAGAGTTTACACTTGTAACTGATTCAAGTGATACATTCCGTGAGCAAATTTGTAATATACTTATAAATGAATGGAAGAAAATAGGTATAACTGCAAAACTGGTAATCGTCGATAGAAACATTGTTTCAAAACTTATAGAACAAACAGGTGAGTGGGAAGCTGTTGTCAGTGGACTTATGGCATTTGAAGAGCCGCAATTGTCTGCTCACATTTGGCGTTCTGACGGAATAAGACATTTTTGGAACTTCCATCCGAAAATCGCTAAGTGGGTTTCTGAAAAAGATTACGTAAAATTCGAGTTTGAAGAACAAGTAGATAAGATTTTAGAAAAGAATGTCTTAACACTTGATGATGAAATTGCGAAAAATTATTGGTATACATTTCAAAGAATAATTTCTGAAAATTTACCGATTATTCCTCTTGTTTCAAGTATAAAGTTTTTGGCATGGAATGAGAAGTTAAAAAATGTTACACCTGGCGAGTTAGACTCAATAAATTGGTGTTTGGACAGAATTTATATAGAAGAATTCAAACAAAGATAAGGAGGATATGTAAAAATGAAAACAATACTTTTAGTGTCTCATGGCAGTCGTGTACCTGAATCCATTACTGTGTGTGAAAAGGTAAAAAATGATTTGGAAAATTTAATAAACGATAAAATTGAACTATGCTATATGGAACTTTCAAAACCTTCTATAGAAGAAAAGGTGGAAGAACTCTACAACAAAGGCTATAGAAATATAATTGTTCTGCCGTTTTTTCTTTTTGAGGGTATGCACATAAAAATGGACATTCCTAAGATATTAGAAGAACTCGCTAAAAAATTCAAAATATCATTCTGCATGGCAAAACCCATAGGGTATGATAAAAGATTAGCGTATATTCTCAAGGAACGTTTGGACGAAGTTGGTGAAAGTTGTGTTTAATTATTTGAACTCACCGGCGGAAATTGAATTAAAAAGTTTTAGTATAATAAAGAGTAAAGTCAACAGATTAGATTTATCAGATGAAGAAAAGGAGATATTGCTTAGGATAATCCATACAACTGCTGATTTTCAATTTCAAAAACTATTTTACATATCAAAGAACTTTTTAGATTATTGGTATGAAATGATATTATCTGCTAAAAAAGAGAATAAGAAAATATCAGTTTATGTGGATACCGAGATGATAAAGGCTGGAGTTAATAAAAACAAGCTTAGATTTGTTGGTATAAACCTTTTTTGCCCGGTTAATTATGACTCTGTTCAAAAAATTGCTGAAAAGACACAACTCACAAGGGCAATCGTTGGAATAGATTGGACTGTAAAGAATAGAAAAAACACCAGAGTATTTGTTATAGGTAACTCACCAACCGCATTGTTTCGGTTGTGTGAGCACCTTCAAAAAAATGTAATTGACAATGTTATTGTTATAGGCGTTCCTGTGGGATTTGTAGGAGCTAAAGAATCTAAACTCTTTTTACAAAAACTTAACGTACCCAAGATTTTGATTAAAGGTGAGAAAGGTGGTAGTACAATAGCAGTCGCAATTTTGAATTCATTGCTAAATCTATCAATTAGAAAGCTGGGATTTAATGAAAATCCAAAATAACTTAAGATATGGTTACACTACTGGAACCTGTGCTGCAGCTGCTACAAAAGCGGCGCTTTATATGTTGATAAATCAAAAACCTGTATCTCTTGTAGAAATACAAACTCCTTCTAATTTTGATTTATTACTGAACGTTGATTTTCCATTTTTCAACAAAGATTATTCAGAATGCGCAGTAAGAAAGGATGCAGGCGATGATCCTGATGTCACAAATGGGCTTTATATCTTTTCAAAGGTCGAGTTCATAAGTGAAAAAACGATAGAAATATTTGGATCAGAAGGAGTGGGAATTGTTACAAAAAAAGGACTTAGCGTACCTGTAGGTGATTATGCTATTAATCCAGTACCAAAACAAATGATAGAAAGAGAAATTGAGAGAATTTTGAAAAACTATGACTTGGAAAATGGAGTAAGGGTAACTTTAAGCATACCAAAAGGAGAAGTGATAGCAAAGAACACTCTTAATCCAAAGTTAGGAATCAAAGGTGGACTTTCCATTCTTGGAACAACAGGTATCGTTAAACCTATATCTCATGAAGCATTTGAAAATTCTCTAAGAATAGAAATTAGTCAACTCTCACATTATTCAGAAACAATAGTTTTAACACCTGGAAATACTGGAATGAAAAAGGCATTAGAATACGGTTTTTCAAATGAAAACATTGTCATCTTCGGTAATTCTCTAAGTGTCGCATTGGAAGTGATAAAATATAATAATTTCAATCAGGTATATCTGATAGGCGAATTAGGAAAGTTAATAAAAGTCGCAGGTGGTATTTTTAATACCCACAGTAAAGTGGCAGATGCACGTAAGGAAATTTTTGTATACTATCTAATGCTATTTTGTAAAGGTAATTTGCAATATGAGCTAATTCAGAAATTGACAAACGCCGTTACAACAAAAGAAATGCTTCAGATCTTGCGTGAATACAATATAGATACAACTAAATTCTTAAATTTTCTCGAAAACATAATAATAGATAGGGTGCGAGAATACTTAGACAAAGATATAAAAGTACATGTAAAGGTATTTTCAGAAGGTGATTAAATGATAAGCATTGTTGGGATTGGTCCAGGTGATATAAATTATATAAGTAACATAGCAATTCAAAAAATTCTTAACGCAGATGTATTAATAGGTGGAAAAAGACACTTGGACTTATTTAAGGATCTTAAAGGTAAGGAATTTATAAGTTATAATTCAAATCTTGATTTGGGTAAGTTGTTACAAAATTATTCTCCAGAGAAAAAAATAGTTTTCTTAGCTTCAGGTGATCCATTGCTTCACGGCATCTTTTCTGTGATATCTAAACACGTTGATAAGAGCTTGATAGAAGTAATACCAGGAATTAGTGCCATACAGTATCTCTGTTCAAAAGTAAAAGTCTCCGCAGATAATCTTATAACACTTTCTCTTCACGGAAAAAAATTAACCGAAGAATTTATCCAAGAAATGTTGTTTCTCTTAAAAAAATACGGGAAAATCGCTGTTTTAACTGACTCAGTGAATACACCAAAAAAAATCGTTAATGAAATGCTTAAAAATAATGACTTTACCGATTTTCTAAACTCTTACTCGAATAAGATTAAACTTTACATTGGAGAAGATTTATCTTATAAAAACGAAAAAATTTATGAGTTTAAATTTCAAGACTTTTTAATCTTTCCGAGCGATTTTTCCAACTTAGTTACCATACTTATAACCTTAGGAGAAAGATGAGATTGAAAAAAGTTTTTGGAATAAAAGACTACGAATTTGAATTATCCGATAAAATTCCGTACACAAAAGAAGAAGTAAGAGCTATTATTTTCCACAAATTAAATTTGAAAGAGTCTTCAGTGCTCTGGGACATTGGTTCGGGCACGGGTACAATTTCTATCGAATTTGCAAATCTATTACCAAAAGGACGTGTTTATTCTATAGACAAAGACCCACACGCATTCGATGTAATGAAAAAAAATATACAAAAATTTAATTTGAAAAACATTGTTCCTATTTTCGGCGAAGCTCCAGAGGTTTTGAAAAATTTAGAAGTACCCACACACATTTTCATCGGAGGAACGGATCAAAGACTAAAAGAAATATTAGCCTATATATTAGAAATTGGGAAAAAAAGCAAGATAATAGAAAAAATAATTATGACAGTTGTATCCATCGAAACTTTTATTCAAAGCGTTGAGCTAATTAATAGTGAAGAATTCAGAGATTTTTCTAATCATGAAATCATTCAAATTCACATATCCAAAGCTAGTAAAATTTCAAAATACACTATCTTAAAACCAGCTAACCCAATTTTTTTATTTGATATATCTCCTTGCTGGGAGTGAAAAAATGAAAGGAAAACTTTACGCAATTGGTGTTGGACCTGGTGATAAAGAATTGATTACGTTGAAAGCTTACAAAATACTTAAGCAAGCTGATATAGTTTTCTTACCATCGGGAAGAGAAGATTTTAGCTGGGCATTCAACGTAATTAAAGATTATATTCAATGTCCGTATGTTCTCTTACCATTTCAGATGGAAAAAGATAGAAATGAAATAATCAAAGAAAATGCTCTTAAAATTTATAATCACATAAAAGATAATAAGCAATGCGTTTTCGCTACCGCAGGAGATGTTTCAATGTACAGTACTTTTTGGTATCTCTATGGAGAACTCAAAAAAATAGATCAAGATCTCGATGTTGAGATAATTCCGGGTATTAATTCTTTTTCGGCTGCCAGCGCACGTTTGAAAATACCTATAGCACACGGGCAGGAGACTTTTTGTGTACTTCCCTTTGGTCAAAAACAAGTGATCAAAAGTCAAATTTTTGAGAATATTATCGTATTAAAGCCCGTTAAAGAGATTGAAGATTTGATAAATGAATTTATAGCAAATGGTTATAAAGAGATAAAAATAGCCGAAAAGGTTGGGACGATGGATGAGAAGTTAGGAAATCCTGAAGATTTTGACTTAAGTAAAAAAGAATATTTTAGACTTATAATAGCAAAAAAGCAAAGGTGAGGATTAATGGTGTATTTTATCGGTGTAGGACCGGGTGATAGTGAATTAATAACTTTAAAGGCTTTGAAAATTATATCTAGCAGTGATGTAATAATATACGCTGGGTCTTTAATAAACCAAGAAATACTTAACTATTCAAAAAATGATGCTGAAAAGTTTGATAGTTCTCGTATGAACCTTGAAGAAATTATTCAAATAATTGAAGAAAATTGGAAAAAAGGAAAAAAAATATCAAGATTACATCCTGGCGACCCTTCATTATACGGTGCTATTTACGAACAGACAAAAGAACTTGATAAAAGAGGTATAGAATACGAAGTTATTCCTGGTGTAAGTTCACTATTTGGCGCTGTTTCAAGGTTAAGACTTGAGTTCACACCACCCCAAGTATCTCAGACACTTATTATAACACGTTTAGAAGGAAAAACAACCGTTCCTGAAAAAGAAAAACTCTCTTATCTTGCTTCTCACCAATCAAGCATGGCAATTTTTTTAAGTGTTCATATGATTGAAAAAGTCGTTCAAGAATTGAGGGCTGGAGGTTACAGTGATAATACCCCTGTTTGTGTTGTTTACAAGGCGACTTGGAAGGATGAAAAAATAATAAAAGGTAGATTGGAAAATATTGCTGAGCTTGTCAAAAAGGAAGGTGTTGACAACTTTTCAATTATTTTCGTCGGAAATTTCTTAGAGCCTTATGGCGAATACTCAAAGCTGTACGACAAGAGCTTCTCACATTCTTTTAGGAGGAAATAAGCTTGACTGAAAATCGGAAAATTGCTTTTGTTGTTATATCCAAAAACGGTCTAAAAATGGCAAGATTCTTAACAAAACTCTTAGGTGGTGATATATTTTGTCTTAACAAATATAAAGAAGATGATTGTATTGGTTTTGAAAAAGTTCCCGAAATAACACAGAATATATTCAAAAAATATAATGCTATTGTTTATATAATGGCAACGGGAATAGTTGTAAGAAGTATATCAAATTTAATAAACAATAAGTTTTTGGACCCCGCAGTCATTGTAGTAGATGACGCTGGAAAGTTTGTTATAAGCCTACTTTCTGGGCACTTTGGAGGAGCAAATGAGTTAACCATTCACATATCTAATTTTTTAAATGCAATACCAGTGGTTACCACCGCAACTGATGTGCATAATAAGTTTTCAATTGATAATTATATGAAAAAGTACTTCATGCTACCAAACGATTACAAAGAGCTTAAATTATTTTCCGTCAAGATTTTAAAAGGCGAAAAATTAAATATCTACATTGAAGAGCAACTTTCCGAATTCTCATTTGTAAGAGAAATAATAAATCAAATTCCTCATGCTTGCTTTCATTTTAATTATTTAAGCAACATAAACTACGATTTGTTGATAACTTTCAAGGACAATTTATTTGGATCTGTAATACTTTATCCTAAGATTTTGCACGTTGGAATTGGCTTTTCAACAAAGGTTAATTCCTCAGATTTACTTTTTGCTGTTGAGGAAAGCTTCAAAAAATATAACTTATCAATTAAATCCTTAAAAAGCGTATCTTCGCTGGAAAGAAAGATTCAAACAAAAGTATTTGAAGACTTTTACAAAAAACTTTGTTCTTACACTTTTGTTCAGAAAAATAGTTTTTGTGTGGAGAAATTAAAAGCGCACGAAGATAAATTTCAAGGATCTGATTTCGTAAAAGGTGCGGTAGGAGTTGGAGCCGTTGCGAAACCTTGTGCTTATTTATCGAGTAAAAAAGGTATAGAAATATTCTACGAAAAAATGAAAGGTGTAACAATTTCAACATTCATTGAAAATCCAAAAGGAGATGATTAAATTGTCATGGTTAAAAGTAGTAGGAATTGGTCCAGGAAAGGTTGATTACTTAACAATAAGGGCTTACAAAGTGCTTACAAATAGTGAAATAATATTAGGATATAAAAGATACTTAGATCTCATAAAAGATGAATTTTCTTCAAAAGAGCTTATAGATTCTGACATGGGGGATGAAAAAGAAAGGGTGAAAAAAGCCATAAAATTCTACTTATCAGGCAAGAAAGTAGCGATTGTTTCAGGAGGAGATGCCGGACTTTATGGAATTGCTTCAGTTGCGATAG
>JBCNVJ010000183.1:0-1554 GCA_039630255.1 Fervidobacterium sp.
TCAAGTGCTGTTTTAAACATGTCTGCTGGTACAAAGACTACGTCACCTGGTTCGACTATTGGGTTATACTCAATGTTTCCTCCTGAAGTGGCCGCTGCCAAGTTGACTCTTATTGGTTTTCCGTTTACTCCGCCTTTGTAAAGCCAGACGCTGCTGGGAACTGCTTTCGTTGTGAAGTATCCGGATTGAATTATTGCTTGCAGTACAGTTGTGTTTTCGCTCAAACTTATTATACCAGGTTTGTTGACCTCGCCAAGCACGTACGCAAAGTTTTCAGGTGTATCGAGAATTTTTATAATATCTCCTGGTTTGATGTTGTAGTTTCTTGCTTGAGAAATATCTTTGAGCTCAATTGATTGTTTTTGAGTTCCAGATGTTAATTCAAGCTTTTTGTATGTTTTGTTTATTCCAATTTTTGTAAGTACCTCGTAAAGTGTAATTGTCCTATCTGTGTATACCATATTTGGTTTACCTGTTTGATCGATTATATAGACATAGCTTTCTGTATCAACGTCAAAAACAACTGTGGTGTTTGTTTTAAGTGTTGTGTTTGTATATTCATTCCAAGAGATTGTTTTTGCACCTTCGTTGTCTATTATAGTTATTTTTCTGCTGATACCTTCCTTTAATCCACCAAGTTTACCTATAAGTGTTCTTAAATCAAGTTCTTCTGATTGAGTAAATCTTACAAGACCGTTTGGCATACCTTTACCAAATACGTAAACTTGTTTTGGTTGGGTTTCGGTTACATACACAAAGTCTCCGTCGATGAGTGTAGCATTTTGCGCGCCTTTGAATATATCAATAGCATTGTATTGTTGGACTACCTTTCCATCTCTGATTATGTAAACTTTGTCTGATGTATAATAACTATCAGGTGTTATTATTAGTCCTCCAAGTTTAGCAAAAAGTGTTTTCAAATCTGGATTCGTAATAGTCAAATGATACTCTTCCTGTGTTTTTAAGGTAGCCCATGGCTGTTACGAATACCGGTTTTTTAAGTGTGATATTCAGTACTGTTCCTTTCTGTATTGGAATATCTTTTGTGATTTCTAACTGTGTAGTGTTTGCAGTTATTTTCTCTATCCTTCTTGCGTCGCTAAGTCCCACTTTCGCAATAATTTTTTGCAGTGTTATTGGTTCGTTGTAACTAAACGTAACATACGCTGCAAGATCGCCCGTAACATACACAGCGTTAGCTTCGGATTGCTTGACTATAATAGTGTCATATTTGTTCAAGGCGACTGTTAATTTCTCGTACATTAAAGAGTCGATATCATATTCATTTATTTTACCGTTACGAATTAATAGAACTTTTTCTATTGCCTCTGGTTGGCTAATTCCAATTTTCTTTACCGCATAAGAAAGTGTTTTTGGTTCTTTGCTACCAAGCTGGATGGTTCCGACGTTGGAACCTATAACCTGAATTATAAACGGTTCGTAAGTTACTTGGACCAAGTCACCGAGGGAGAGGTTATAGTCGTTTGAACCATATAATACATCTTTTAAATCGAAAACAATTGTGTTGTTTATTACAGCTTTGCCTTCAGCTTC
>JBCNVJ010000184.1:0-4577 GCA_039630255.1 Fervidobacterium sp.
CATAATAGAGCTAAAAGTAGACAAAAGTGCAAAAGAAGCACTTGAGCAGATAAAAGAGAGAAGGTATTATGAAGGATTTGTGAGTAAGAAATGTTATCTGATAGGGGTAAACATAGACAGCGAGAAAAGGAACATATCGGAATGGGAATATGATGTGGTAAACTAAAGGAAATTTAAGTTAAACTTACGTTAGTCGGTAAGTAGGAGAGCATGGATGGAACACATAGAGATTGTATGTTATTGTTTGAGAAACAAATATGAGAAATTTTGTTCAGTTATTTATCAGGTAAAGCAATTAGATGAAACTGTGGAGGTGGAAATTCTACTAAAACAATCTTTAGTTTGGTACTTTCAGTCCAAATATGAATCCACGCTGTGGGAGGTTGTTTATTGTTAGAAGAGTAAATAAGGAAATAGGAAAGTTACATCAGGAGCTATAAGAAAAGATAGCATTTTGAGAAAGTCGATTATATAATAAATAGACGTAAGAGCAAAAGTTAAAATGAAATTCCTTGCGAATTAGAAAGCGGAGGTGTTTTCAATGGTAGACTGTGTATTTTGCAAGATTGTTGAAGGAAGTATCCCGTCTGACAAATTATACGAAGATGAAGATTTTATAGTTATAAAAGATATTAGACCGGTTGCACCTATGCATTTACTTGTTATATATAAGAATCATATTGCGACAATAAACGAGCTCTCGGAAGAAGATTCAAAAAGAATGTGGAAATTGTTTGAAGTTATAAAAGTGGTAACAAAAAGTCAAGGTATTGAGAGTTATAGAATTGTACAGAACAATGGAAAAGATGCTGGACAAGAGGTTTATCACATACATTTTCACGTAATCGGTGGTAGAAAGCTCGGAATACTTGGATAAGTTTGAGAGGCAATTTTGAGATTGAACAAGTATTCAACGTTTGGAGGTTAATTATATAAAGACTATCGTATACTTGCCATTGAAAGTCGATGTTGCTAAAAGGCTAAATTTGCCAGTTAAATTACCGGTACTGGCTGAAGATTTGTTGTTGATAACTGATCAGGATAATATTCCCATAGACGTGATCATAAGAGGTCTTGAAGAACAATGTAGGATAGAAAAAAGCGATTACTGGTTATCATACTTGGTGTATTTTTATTATGAAAAATTCAAAATAGCTTTAAACGAGAAAGATTTTTCAGCAGCTCAACAGCTGCTTAGTAAAGCTAAAGAACTTCAATATGATTACAGATATCATTTTTACAATGCTTTATTACAGTCAAGACTTGGTAATTATGAGATAGCCGAGATTGAACTTAAACAATCGTTAGGTTTAAACCCAGATTTCTCGCTTGCTTATTACGAGCTTGGAAATATACTTTTTATACAAAAGGATTATGAAGATGCTATAGAGGCTTATAAAAAGGCTTATCAGATGGAACCAACTTTTCTACTTCCGTTATTAAAAATTGGAGATATATATATGGAGTTAAACCAACTTGATGATGCTGAAATAGTATATAGATCTATAATATCCAAAGATACCCTTCACCGCTACAGTACAAAAGAAGGACTTGAAATCGCACCTATTCCTGAAGCTTACTTACGATTAGGTGTTGTGTACAATTTACGACAACAATTTGACAAGGCTGAAGAGATTTTCAGATTAGGATTAAATGTTGGCAAAAAGGCAGAAATTTCGTATAACTTGGCTTACACACTTACAAGACTTGGAAAGCACCTGGAGGCTTACAAAATATTGTTTGATCTTGCAAAAGAATATAGATCACCTGAGGTATTGAATGAATTGGGCATCCTTCAGCGAAGGCTTGGGTTGTACGAAGAAGCCTATAAGACATTTGAGGAGATACAAGAACAATTTCCAGAAAATTTTGAGCGAATACAGTATTTTGTTGGTGAAAAAGATTTTGAAAGCGAGTATGAAAATGAATTGAAAAGATCAGAAAATGTGCTTGAAAGGATTGAATTTCCTTTCCAAGATCAATTAAATTTAATAATAGAATCAACCGATGATGATGGGAACATTTTAATTGAGAAATTTGCTGAGTTAACAGATCTAGTTATAACTCCTCGAGACAACAATCAGCCAAAAAGTGAGCATTTTCCGTATGTATTTGCTGGCATGTACATAGCAGGTACGCAACCTATTGTGATGGAAAAGAACGCAACTATTCTGACTGTAGCCATACTTGGTACAGGATTACCAATAGCTTGTACAACAGCAATACTTAGGTTATATCAGTATATACTTTCAGGATTACACAACGTAGATCATTTTATTGAAGAGATTTACCCAGAAATTGAAGAACTACATTTTGATTTTGCAAGAAAGTTGCTAAGTTTAACAGAACAACCATTGGATAATTTCTTTGATGTTGTGTCGGAAAGTTACGAAGATTTAGCTTTGAATATCATAAAAGCCGTAGGATACTTTCCAACTGAGGAGGAGATAGAAAACATAAAAGACAACATTCTAAGAAATACAGTCGCGTTTTTGGTCAGTATAATGAAAAACGTTATTTAACATCTGAATATCTTAAAATGGATTTGGATTTACGCCCAAAGTTTGTTGTCTTTGGGCGTTTTAATTTATCATTATTTGACATTATATTACATTTACAGTATAATAAAGTTGCATATTGTAATGTATGAGGTGGTGGGAAATGTGAAGTTATTTTTCATTGGTGGAGGAAACATCGCAAGAATAGTTCTTAAGGAACTTGGTAGCTATGTGGACAACTGTTGGTATTACGATAAAGTAGAGACTGGTCTTGAATGCAAGTATTTATCTAGCTTTTATATCCCATCGGATTGTGACGTTGTAGTTGAATGTGCATCTATTGAAGCTGTTAGAGAATTTGGATTGGAAGTACTTGAGTCAGGGAAAGATTTATATGTTATGAGTTCTGGTGCATTTGCCGATGAAGAGTTCTTTAAGAGATTCTCGGAAAAGTTAAGTACATCAAAGTCGAATGTTTATATACCTTCAGGTGCTATTGGTGGGCTGGATATTATCTATGCTATTCGTAATTACATAAATAGTGTTAAGATTACAACAAGAAAGCCACCAAAGGCATTTGGGTTAGAAGAAGTATCCGCGCAAAGAACGATATTTTATGGGAAAGTTGTAGACGCTATTAAGCAGTTCCCGCAAAATGCAAATGTTTCAATTACACTATCACTTGCTGTTGGAGATTTTGAAAAGGTTTTTGTAGAGATTGTTGCTGACCCAAAGATAGAAGAAAATATACACGAGATAAATATTTCATCAAGTGTAGGTGAGTACACGATTATACACAAAAACAAACCCTCTCCAAACCCAAAGACAAGTTACTTGGCTCCGTTATCACTTGTTGCAGAACTGAAGAAAAGATTTGAGAAACTAAAAATATGAACTGCGGAGGGAAGGAAGAATGTACCACATAACACCAATTGATATTAAATCACTTGCAAGAGAAAAAGGATATGTAATAGTCGCCCATAATTACCAGATCAGAGAACTTCAAGAAATAGCTGATTATGTTGGAGATTCGCTGCAACTTGCAAGAATTGCGACTCAGATAGACGCGTCCAAAATACTGTTCCTTGGAGTAGATTTTATGGCAGAGTTGATAAAAGTCTTGAATCCTGAGAAAAAGATAATAGTACCGGTAAGATACTCGACTTGCCCAATGGCAAATTCTCTGAATGTTGAAGATGTGATAAACGCAAAGAAAGTTTATAACGCCCCTTTTGTTGCTTATGTGAACAGTAAGACAGAAGTTAAAGCTGTTGCAGACGTAGTTTGCACATCGGCTAATGCAGTGGATGTGGTAAAAAACATCGATAGCAATATAGTTTTAATGGGCCCTGATAAGAATTTGGCCTCATTTGTAGCAGAAAAAACAGGTAAAAAAGTTATATCAGTTCCCGGAGAGAGTGGATACTGCTATGTACACAATTATGTGAGCAAAGAACAAGTAAAAGAACTTGCTGAGAGATATCCTGAGGCTGAAATAATGGCACATCCGGAAGTGCCAGAATGCGTAAGACAAATTGCACATTTTGTTGGAAGTACTTCTCAGATGGAGAAATACCCATTAAAATCTGCCGCGAAAGAATTCATTGTTGTTACAGAAATAGGAATGATAGAAAAGCTTAGAAAGGTCTATCCCGATAGAACGTTTATACCAGTAAGTTCGATGGTATGTTACAACATGAAAAAGAACAATCTAAGAAATACCTACACAGCATTGGTTAAAGAAAAAGAAGAGGTATTGGTTGACGAAAAACTGATTGAGAGAGTAAGAAAGGCAATAAATCGCATGATAGAGCTTACAGAAAAGGTTGTGAATTTAAATGTTTGAAAAACTGGCAGAGAAAATTGCTGAGCTTGTAATTGAAGACGAAAATTTTATAGATTTTGCATCTTATCCTCTAAGAGGGAAGATAGTGTCTGGTAATATTATCCTAAAGAGCGATTACGCTGTTCTTTCTGGTTCTGAAATTGTTGTTAAGGTGTTAAAGAGATTCTCAATAGATAGTAAATTTTATTATAAAGACGGTGATATAATTTATGGTGGAGCGAATAATGTCATAG
>JBCNVJ010000185.1:0-9948 GCA_039630255.1 Fervidobacterium sp.
AATTTTTGCTTGCATATTCAAAAATTTCAGCCACCTGTTCAATTGGTGGTGGTGTGCAGTGTTCAAATTTCGTTCCAGGTGTTGGAATGAATACATTCAAAACAATCGATTTAAAGTATTTTGACAGCATTTCTAAAGCTACGTACTCGTGTGTTATTTTACCACACAAAATTCCAATTGTAACATGTGGTACTTTCTTTACATTCAGAGGTATCAATGAATCTAAAATTTGCGTTGTTTTTCTTCTAAGTCCATAAACTTTTTCGAGCACTTTCTCATCGCCAAAAAAATCAAAACTCACAACATCAGCTACTTTTTCAATTTCAAACGGTGGTTTTTGAGGAAAACCAATGTGAAAGTTGTACTTTATATTATACTTTTCTTTTAATGATCTTAGCTTTTCCATATGAGGCTTAAATGGTATTTCACCGCTGTAAGACATTCCACCACTTATTAGAAAAGAGGAGTATTTTTCAATGTATTTTTCAATGTTCTCTACATGTACCATATGTTTGAGGTAATGAGCGTTACAATGCGCACAATTAAGCGGGCAAGAGTTGGTAACTGTCACGGGTAATGTATTTGCTGGGAAAATTCCTACTGGTTGTTTCCCTTGTATGTTAAACATTCTTTTTTCCTCCAATTTACAGGAAAAGTTGTGACCCTTTCTTTTTCGTCAAGTTGCATCCAGCCGTCGAGGTCAAGTTCTATTAACCTATCAAGCGCACTTTCATATTCTTCTTTTGTTATCTTTCTACCTATCAGTTCGTCATTCTTTGCAGAAAAATGTGGTATGTATTGTGACATGAGAGCGACAGGTATATTCTTATCGAGACCAGCGATGAACTCAAGTGCTTTTTCATGTCCACTAACACCGTTAGGTAGCACGAGGATACGGATTATCAGTCCTTTCATATTCTTTTCGTTGAAAGGACCTACTTGATTGTACATTTCTAATATTGCTCTTTGTGCCACTGTCCAGTAATCTGGTACTTTTGAATACATCTTACCATAATCATCATTTGTGTATCTTATATCTGCAAGGTATATGTCAACGTAATCTTTTAAGCTTCTAATAATCTCGACACGTTCATAACTTGACGTATTATACACCACCGGTAAATTAAACCCACTATCTTTTACTATATCAAGTGCTTTGAGAATCCATGGTATGTGTGGGGTAGGTGTTACTAAATCGAGAGTCTTCGCTCCTGCTTTTTGGATTTCCAAGAATGCGTGAGCAAGCTCTTCAACGCTTAATTCAAATCCCACACCCCTCTGTGAAAAACCCATATTTTGACAATAAATACATTTCATTTGGCAACCAGAGAAGAAAACAGCACCGGCGCCCTTTTCACCGGAAAGAGGAGGTTCTTCTCCTTTGTGTAACACTACATTTGACAATTTTGGAAAATAGCCAACACCACACGCTCCAAGCTCAGTTCTTCTATCAACACAACATCTACGCGGACAAAGTTCGCACTTGTTTAACACTTCTAACCCTACTTTCATATAAGACCTCCTAAACCATCAATTTTCTGTTCTCACTATAATTATAACATCAATCTTTCTTTCTTTAATTTAACTATTGTGTATATTCCTTTTCAGATTGCTAAATATATTTGTCGATGATAAATGTTGTGGTATAATCATAATTAGCAATACGAGTGAATTAAATCACATCAATTGGGGGTGTAGAAAATGGCTCTTTCACAGAATCTTTCAGAACTTGTTAGAAGACTTACTATGGCAAAAAGCCCAAGTGGGCGGGAATCAGAGATTTCAAGTGTAATTATAGAAGAGCTAAAAGGTTTTATCGATGGTTATAAGATAGACAAGATAGGCAATCTTATTGTTTGGAAAGAAGGTAATAGCGGTAAGAAGATACTCCTTGATGCACATATGGATGAGATAGGAGTTGTTGTGACAAACATAGATGATAGTGGTTTTCTGAAAATAGACAGAGTTGGTGGCGTTTCACCGTATACAATATATCAAAGTAGGATAAGATTCGGAGAAGTTGTTGGTATTGTTGGAATTGAGGGAGAAAGTCTCGATGAAATTCAGTCAAATGTACAAAAATTATCTTTTGAAAAGTTGTTTGTCGACATAGGTGCAAAATCAAAGCAAGAAGCTCAAAAATATTGTCCTATTGGTACATTTGGCACTTTTGACAGTTACTTTTATGAACATAACGATTATATGATAAGCAAATCAATGGACGATAGAATCGGTTGCGCAGTTATCATAGAGGTTTTTAAAAGGCTTAAAAGTCCAAAGAATACTATCTATGGAGTCTTTGCCGTTCAAGAGGAAGTTGGTTTGATAGGTTCGCATGTTGCTGGTTATGACATAGAACCTGATGTTGCGATAGCGATCGATGTAACAGGTGTTGGTGACACACCCAAAGGATTGAAAAGGATACCTATGGCGTTGGGGAAAGGCACATGTATAAAGGTTAAAGACATGGCTTCAATAAGTAATAGACATATTGTTGACAAACTCAGAGAATTAGCCGAAAGGTACGGCATTCCATATCAAATGGAAGTACTAATATTTGGTGGAACAGATGCAGCTGGTTATCAATCTACAAAAGCAGGTATACCTAGCGCAACTATCTCTATACCGACAAGGTATATACACACGCCAAGTGAGATGGTTTATAAACAAGACGTAGAAGCAACCATAGAACTTACACTAAAATACTGTGAAGAGGGGCTTGAATAGTAGTGAAAAGAAGAACACCAATTGGTTCAAGAAAATGGAAAGGGGTCACTGATTTCGACTTAAAAATACTATCTATACTTATTATAATCTTGAGTTTATCAACAATAACACTTGTTATTTATGCTTTTTATTTGAAGTACCAAAAATCGCAAGTCAATGTAGTGATTCGCGAAATAACACCACAAGAGAATGTTGTAACTCAGAAAATAACTAAGAGCGCAACAGAAACACTTGTTATAATGCAGCAAATTAACCAAGAACTGCCAGAACAATCTAGCGAAACACCTACAAAAATATCCAAAACCTCAACACAAACAGAGCAAGGAAATGTTGCGATATCACAAGAAAAGCTTACTCAAACACCGAAGGTTTTACTCCAGCCGAATAAAGAACAGGAAAATGCATCTGCTAGTGCAACAACCACGAATCTAGTACCATCTAAAACGGAGGATCTGAAAATAGAAGAATCGCAAAATAAGTTGCAGATCGAAGAAACTGAAGAAAACAAATACCTCAAAGAACTCACAAAATTTGATTACAACTTATTGGTCTCGCGAATGGCGGAAAATCTTCCTTCTAGCGTTTTAAATTCAATCTATTTGTACACAGTAGATGGAGAAAACGCACTGAAAATTGCTAAATCAACGCAAAATTATGTGATAGATCAATTGGATACCTCTAAATATATTGTCTTAACATTGTCTAACATTGCTCCAGAGCTGAATTCGTCTAAAAGTGTTTATACTATCATGACTGAGCCAGTTAAGGAATCGAAGGAAGCATTTAAATCGGTTGTGAATTTTCGAACACTTGGCATAAGTTCCTTCAGCATTTCTACGTCAAAAGGCTACATTATCTGTTTGGGATTGTTTGCATCCGAATCAAAGGCTAAAAATTTTTACTATTCACAGGATTGGGTGGAACTTTCAAAATACGGTTATGTGAAAGGAGCAAAAGTTTCTAAGATCGGTAATTAAGCATCCTATAATTTTGGGGTGTTTTTTTGTGGTAGGGATAGGCGAATTGATAAGGATAATTTATGAAAAGTTGAGAAACGAACGGATTTTCTTTCTTATCTTTGCCTTACTCATTGTATTTTCCGGAGTACTATTCATCCCAAAAAATCATGAGGCATATATGAATGATACCCAAAGCATAAATCAATCAGAGATGATTCAAAAAAGAAGTTACGGCTCGCCGATAATTGATATAAATATAGCAAGTGTGGAAGAATTACAAACACTTCCAGGAATCGGGCCTTCAAAGGCAAGAGCAATATTAGAATATAGAAACAAAAGTCCATTTCTAAAACCTGAGGATATAACAAATGTACCGGGTATAGGTCCTAAAACTTACGAAAAAATAAAAGATAGGATCACAGTAGGGGATGTAAAAAATACTGAAAATAAAAGAAACCAAACTTTATCAACAATCATCAAAATCTAAGCTAATGACAACACCGGAAAACATGTAACTGAAGGTGATGATGCCGATAAAGTTAGCAGCGGAAAAATAAATATAAACACAGCTGATGTAGATGAATTACAAAAATTGCCTGGAATTGGTCCAACGAAAGCCCGGGCAATTTTAGATTACAGAAGGAATGTCGGAAAATTCAAAAGCGTTGAAGAAATAAAAAACGTAAAAGGAATAGGAGAAAAAACTTATGAGAAATTAAAAGATCTTATTGATGTGAAATAGCTATCCGAAATAAACTTTCCGAATTTCCTCGTAAATATCAAAAAACATTTTAGAAACTTTCGGATCAAATTTTGTATTCGTGTTTTCTTTTATGAAATTCAATACTTCATCCTCCTTCCAAGCAGGGCGATAAATTCTGTCAGAAAGCAAAGCATCAAACACATCAAGCAGACTAACGATCCGTGCTTCAAATGGTATTTCTTCACCTCTCAAGCCATTTGGATAGCCTGTACCGTCCCAATTTTCGTGATGGCTTAGTGCAACGGAACTTGACAATTGAAAAATCGGGTGTTCAACCGCTGATAGTATTTTGTAACCTATAATTGTATGTTGTTTCATAACGTTGAATTCCTCTTCAGACAACCGTGCAGGTTTATTTAGAATACTATCTGGAATACCTATTTTCCCAACATCGTGAAGCATTGCTGCAATCTCCAACATGTCTGTAAAGGTTTCACTGTATCCGAACGAACTTGCTAACAACTTTGCTAACTTGCCTATCCTTCTTACGTGTTCACCAGTTTCAAATGACCGTGTCTCAGTGACTTCCGAAATCACGTAAACTATCTTGTAAAGTGTTTCGACCAAGTCTTTTGTCAACAAATGATTTTCCATTGACAGTGCAAATCTCTCGAAAAAGTTTTGAAACAATGTTTTGTAGAACTCATCAAAAGGCTTTGAAAATTCTATCTTCACTTTTGCGTGCTCGTTAATTTTACTTCTAAATGTCATATTTACAGTTGTTTCACTAAGCCAAGTGAAATGACTATTCAAGTTTGCATCTATGTCTTCGTTCGTGACGACATCGTGTTTAATGGAAAAATTATTATTTAGGAGTAGTGAGACATTGTCAGCTACCTCTGTTATTAAATCTATGTATTCTGCCTCGCTCAATTTTCTGGACAATATAGTTGCATATAAATTCAATCTTTCCAAAAGTCTCTTTTGAGTATCAAGTGCAACAATATACATGTACTCGCGTAATTTTGCAACTATCAAAGTGAACAAACCATTGCTTGATAGCTCAGATTTTTCACGATAATCATTTATATCGTATTTAAGTATTATATCCCTTGGAGGTGCATAACCAGGCTGTCCTGTTCTTATTACAAGGCGGATTTGGGTGTTTGAAAGTTCGTCTCTTATGAATTGTACAAGCTTTAGTCCGGAGTCACTACTTTCCATAACCACATCTATTATTGCAACAGCGATGTCCGAAACATTTTTAAGTATTTCGACGGCCTCTGATGAGGAATAAGCACTATAAATTCTTACAGGCCTTCCTTCGAAAATTATATCTTTTGCTATAATAGATGTAATTGCGTGTATATCAGGCTCATCATCGACAACAAGCACCTTCCAAGGTTCACCAGATGGTTTGACGCTTTGTGACTTTTTCAAAAAATCTGGTGTCAAGTCATCATCACCTCACATGTTATTGGAATTTTTTTGTTCTATCTACTAAGTTTATTTTCCTGAGAGATAGGAACAATGACTTTAAAGGTTGTCCCTACCCCTTCTTGACTTTCTAAGATTATTTCACCTTTAAGCAATTCTGTAACAAGTTGGTAAACTATGCTCAACCCAATACCAGTACCCGCGGTTGTATCAGTTGTGTAAAACGGTTCAAATGCTCTTCTTTTTGTTTCCTCGCTCATACCTTTACCGTTATCTGAAAATATCATCATCAGTTTATCATCATAATTTGTGAATTTTATGTTTATCTCTCCTGGATTATCGTAATCAAACGCGTGAATTATTGAATTGTCGATTAAATTCATTAATATTTGCGCCCACGCACCAGGTATGGTGTGAACGGTAAGATTATCGGGAATATCGGTATGAACAGTGATCTTAGTTTTTCTTAACCTTGGATGGAGAGCGTTCAAAATGTCATTAACGACATCTTTCACACTTACAGTAGCATAAGTTTGAGTTATTTCACTAACGGCTACCCTTTTTAAGCTTTGAACAAGTTCTCGAATCCTTTGGGCGTTTCTTAACATGATACTTACAAGTTCGTCACTAACAGTTAAAAAATCTCTTAACTGCTCTTCTGTAAGTTCTTCGCTACCTAAGCTTGAGATAATATTGTTTATTCGATTTTTTAAATCGGTCAATGACGAGTATATAATCCCAGTCGGTGTATTGACATCATGTGCAATATTGACCAGTAACTTTCCAAGTACGGCCATCTTTTCTGAATTTATTACCCTTTGCTGAGTTTCTTCTAATTCTGATAATGTGATTTCCAATTCGCTGTTTGCATCGTTGAGTTGAGCTACCAGTTCTTTTAATCTCACATTTTTTTCTAAATTTTTAAGTGCCATGTGTATAGCAAAATAGAGTGTAACAAATACTAAAGCAAAAACAAAAAGTGACTTGGTAGGCTCGTAGTATGTATATCCAAAGACAACTCTGCCAGCAAAAAACCCCTTATAATACATCCGAGATTCATAATATTTATTTCTCAATCCAAAGATAGAGTGTAAGATTGTGGGATTATTTTCTTCGATTACACTGCCTAAGATTTCGCCCTTATCATCATACACAATTATAGATACAATGTCCTTTTTTTTAATCATGGTATTTAGAATAGTATCTACTAAGTTCTTATTCAATGTCCAAGCAGGATAAACCAAAGATTCATTAAAACTTAAAAAAACGTTTTCAAGTCCGTGAAACCATGAATCGATATAGCTAGATGCAAATATAATAAAAGTAATTGTCAAAGCTATGCTTATAAAAATATTTGCAAGCAGGAATTTACTAGATCTACTTTTGTCCTTCTTTTCATTTTTCTCCATCTCATCACCTCAAAAAAATTTATAAAACTGATGAAAATTTACCAGAGGTCTTCATACTTTAAACCGTAACGACTAAGTATTTGTTTGTAGGCATCTGTTTTTTTAAATTTCTTAAGTTCTTGGGAGAATATGTTCACCAAATGATTACCATGAAAATTCTTTGAAAATGCGATATAGTATATCATTTTTCCAGAGAAATTTTTAGAATAGACAACTTCTTTTTCCATTCCTAAATCTTTAATTAACGACTTACCAACCACCAAGTTACAAACAAACAGATCCAATCTACCTCTTTTAAGTAATCTGAAACCTGTCACGTCGTCGTCTACAGGTTCCTTAACAAATGGTGCATTCCAAAACCAATCTCCATAAGCATATCCACGTGAATATCCACATACTGTATCTTTTGGTATTGTCTCAAGTGCTTCAAAAGGTATATGTCTATCCTTAAGTTTAAATAGAACATCGATCCCTGTACTTAAAGGTTCCTCAGGAAATAAAAGATACTCTTTCCTCTCATCATTGATCCTTAAACTCATTATACCATCGTATGCACGAATTTTCATTGCCTCAAGACATCTTTCCCATGGCAAGGTTTTAAAGGTCGCTTTGAAACCAAGATTTTTGAAAACTTGACTGACTATCTCCACATCAAATCCTTTCCATTTTCCCTCTTTTTCATCGTACCACTCATATGGTTTCCAATCTACAAATAAAATTTCAACATTGTTTCCAGGTAAAACAAATTGATCCAGCTTGTATTTTCTTATCAGATTTTCAATCGTACCATTTTCGTTCAATTTTCTAACAGCATTGTAAATTTTTTCCACGACCGATTTACTGAGATTCTTATTAACCACAACATAATGGTAAAACTTCTCGCTAATAGTTTCTATGCCTGAATATTTTCCTGGATGCAACAAGCTGAAATAACCATGTGATAATGTAGACCAGAAGATAACGTCTATAGCTCCTTTTTCAAGAGCCAAAAGAAGCTCTTCTGAACTCTTAAATTCAACAATTTGGCTACCACGGAAAACAAAAGATGACTTTCTTGATGGAACACTACCTGCAATAACCCCTATTTTAACAACTTGAGCATTTTTTATCTTATCTTCAAATCCTTTTTTTGTTGTGAAAAATTCTCTGATACTGTACAAGGGAAACTTAATGTACTCTAATTTTCCCTCTTTATCTTCAAGATAACCAACACCTACGAGTATTTGAATTTCGTCTTGTTCAAGTTTATCAAATACCTGCTTTACTGCCACTAAATTTTTCGATTTGTATTTGATACTTACATTACTTGAACTAAGTTCTTTGTTTAGCTCTTGTATTATATCATTACAAAATCCATATATTTCTCCATTCTTGATAAAGTATTTCGGAGCCACATTGTGCCCATAGGTGTATAAAATCACACCAAATTCTGTATTAACCATCAACGTACAAAATAAGGTGATTATAACCAAAGAAATTTTTTGCATTACGCCACCTTCTTTTTTTAGATATATTTTAAGCAAAGTTTTTATAATGTTCTACCAATTTTTTGATCAATTTGTAAGTCCATCCGACTATTAATGACAAAACAACACCAAAAAAAGCGCCATAAATGTCTATCATAACATCATTTAAGGAAGAACCCCTGTTGTAAAAAAGCTGGTTATATTCGTCAAAGACTGCTAAAATGCCAGGCAAAGAAACTCCAAGTAACAATGCTATAACTACGTCTCTCTTCCAGACATAAAATAACAAAAAAGATAAAATACCGAGTATGAAATAAAGTCCAAAGTGCGCAGTTTTTCTTATAATCATTTCTGCTGGTACGTACTGGGTTTTAAACCACCACATTTTGATTTTTGTCTCTAAGTTTTGAAATGTATGTGTACTTGAAAAATCTATTATACTATCTAGTTTTTTCAAAATTCGGTATATAAAGTGTGATTGCATAGAAGAAATTTCTGGAGGCTTTGACGAAAAATAGAAGATTACAAAGGTCCAGAGTATAAAACTTATTGCTAATAGCAAAAACAAAGTGAATTTATTTGGATTTCTGGTAAAGTACTTAGATTTCATTCATGCCTCCACCTCACAATTTTTTGTTCAGCATTTGAACGTTTTACACTTTTAGCCAACTTTATCAGATGAGTATGCCACGATTATATCACAGGTATGTTAATTATTAATTTGCTTACAATCCATACTTGTAATTTGTGAATGTTCTTTTCAGATTTTTAGACCTTATGATATCTTAAATTGTTCTCATGCATCAGATTAGCGATACAAATAACTCATGAGCTAGTACAAGATCAATCATTTTGTAAAGTTGTACACAATGTCAAATTTTTCATGATCTAATAGTATTATAACAATCATTAGTTCTAAAGCAAAATCGTCGAAGTTGAACTGAATAATAAAAGGGGCAGTGAGCCCCTGTGATATTTTTTAACTTATTTGTCTTATTTTAAAATCTTACGCATTTCCTGCTATGTCTATCTCACTAATCAAAACAGAAGGTACAACGATACCACCATTTCCAATAGATGCTTTTAAGTCTATCCCAACGTCTTCGATTTTTTGCAGCAATTCTAAGAAATTGCCTGAGATGGTTATTTGTTCGATACCTGTAGTTATTTTACCATTTTCAACTCTAAAACCTTTTGCTCCGAGTGAGAAGTTTCCTGATATAGGATTTGCTCCGGAATGCATTCCT
>JBCNVJ010000186.1:0-2513 GCA_039630255.1 Fervidobacterium sp.
AACATCATGAAAGTTATTATCGAAAAGTAGATACCTTTCCTCATCGTCTAACACCTCTTAGCATATCCAATTTAATTTTCTTTATAGAAATACTGAATAGATTCATTTATAACTCTTTTATCAAAAGCCAAATCAGCATGATCACAATTTAGAAAAACCTTTTCTCTTCCAAAATATGTGGCACTTACCAGAGGTACAAGTCCATCGTTTTGAACGTACACAGAATCTTCCGGATATAAAATTCTTACAACAGTACTGATCGTATACAACGCTACAGTTGAAAATATTTCTGTATCAACGATGTTTAAAAGAACTTTTGTTTGTTCATTAACAACAACTCCAGCAAAATTTAGGAATTCTACTCCTTCAGGCATAACCGGGTTATTGAATCCCACTGCTACATATTTGTAGTTTGGTGCTTCAATAAAAACTCCTGAAGCATTCGCAGATAAAAGTATAGGTTTTATAATATTGTACTTAGGATGAAGTTTTAAAATTGACTTGTCCATAAGAACAAAATTAGCTAACGGTGAACCAATGTGTGGTGTACCAGCAAATATTATTTTGATTACAAAATTTCTAAAAGACTCATCTTGAAGAGCATATCTTAATAAAATCCCACCCATACTGTGTGCGTAAATGTTGACCTTTGAGTTTAGTCTTTTTATTTCTTTAATCAATACTTCTGAACTTTCTTCAAGTGGAACATCTAATGACGGATAAATGAAAATGTATAACCCGTAAACTTCCGGTAACAACCTTAACCAACTTTCTGCAAAGAGCTTTTTATAAGAAGTCCACTCTCCATAGATTTCATACGGATCTATTCCATGAATGAAAATTACAGGTTCTTTGCCTTTTCTTAATTCAACAAGTTTACATTCTGGTCTTTTCCAAGATTGTTTTACCACTTGTGTGTATTCGAAAAAGGGTTTTATTTCATAAAGAGACCTATAAACGGGGACCATCCCGTTGTAATACACGTAATATTCCTCAGCAAATCCAACTGAAACACAGAAAATTATCCAAAGCAATATTGATAGATTCAGTACGCCAATTTTAATAATAAAACCTCCAGAACATCAGAAGCGTCTTCAGTTCTGTCAACTATATCACCAATATTTATGACCAACTCTTTCAATTGCATCTTTTCTGATAAATGTATGTCTAGTGAAAAAATCTCTTTGAGCAATTTTTCTTCAACAACATCTTCTTCGTGTTCTAATTTTTCAACTTCCAAAATAAGTGGAGTAACGTTATCTATGTTATTGAAAAGTTCCTTAACAGAATTAGAAAAAGACTTTGCTGCATTTACGCTGCACTCAAGCTGAGAAAAAATTTTATCTCTTAGATCTTTTGGTATGTTTGGTCGCTGATAATCGATTATTTTGCTAACAGATTCACATTTGTTCACAATTTTGTCTATACTCTCGCTTAATGAATGTATTACTTCTCTCATGTCGGGTAAAAACAAACCCTTGTAAGTCTCTGAAATTATATATCGCCTGATCTCATCGGCTTCATGTTCTATACGCTTGATAGCGGAAAAAAACTCGGTCATTCTGTCGCAATTCTCTGAGAAATAACAATTAAAATATTCTTTCAAAGCCAACGTGGCTTCAACCGTCTTAAAGGAAAGGTTTATAATTTTCTCAATCACTTCCCTTTCCTTCCTTGCAAATGCAAATGGCATATTAACACCCCTACACAATTATATCACAAATTAATTTTTTTCGAAGAAGTAAAGTAAAGAATCTCCATATTCCTTCGTTTTAATTACTTTTAAAAGTTTTATGTCTTCTTCTTTCGGTTTTTCTCTTTTCGAACATTGAAGAACAAAAATCGAATCATTATTCATTATATGGTGTACCCTTTGAACAATATCCTTTACTATTCCTAAGTCATAAGGAGGATCTGAAAAAACTAAATCGAATTTTCTTCCACAGTTTTCAAGAAAATTTCTAACATCACTCCTATAAAAGTTCACAATACTCTCAACTCCAAGGAGTTTGGCGTTAGCTTTAACAGTAGAAATTGCTTTTGCAGAAGCATCAACAAATGTAACACTACCTGCTCCGTTACTCAACATTTCAAATCCTACAATCCCACTGCCGCAACAGATATCAGCACAAATTTTACCGTTAAAATCTATCATACTCGAAAGAGCCCGTCTAATTACAGCAGACGTATACCTTGTTCTTGAATCCGGCACAGTGTTAATTATCTTTCCTTTGTATTTACCCGTTTCGATTCGCAACATCATTCTCCACTCTCTGTCTTATTTTTGTTGATCGCATCTGTTATTCTAACAATTACTGTTAATTCACCCTTTGTTTGCTTAAATCTTTCAATAGCATCTTTAACCTTCCCAAAAAACGATTCTTCGTAAATCTTAGTTAACTCACGCGCGATAAAAATCTCACAATTCCCCAATATATTCATTATATCTTGAAGCGTTTTGCCCAACCTCTCAGGACTCTCAAAAAATACCAGAGTGTCTATTAGTTCATAAT
>JBCNVJ010000187.1:0-2784 GCA_039630255.1 Fervidobacterium sp.
ATCTCAACGTAATAGAGGTCTCTCTTGCTTCTTGCACCAAAGAAGTACCAAACGTTTCTATTTGTAATTCCCCTTTCCCACATATCAAAAATAATTGATTTTATAGGTGCCATACCACTTCCACCAGCAACCATTATCATATCAGCATTTGTATCCCTCATGTAAAATTCACCAAATGGACCTATTAACTCGACGATATCTCCTTCTTTCATGTATTTGTGCACATAAGTTGTAGCAATTCCACCAGGTACAAGTCGGATTAACAGCTCTATATGATTTCTATCCTTAGGTGAAGATGAGATAGAGTATGCACGTTGCGTCGATTCTTTGATGTTTTCATAAGGTGGAATGATAAGTTGTACGTACTGACCTGCTTTGAACTCTATTTCATTTGGTTCAACAAGTCTTATCTTAAGTTCTTTGATATCGTAAGTTACATCTTTTAAGTTCTCAAGTATTCCTTTAAATTTTCGAATATTGAATAATTCTTCAGGAAGGTAGATTTTTATATTCTTTTTCAGTTTTATCTGGCATGATAACCTGATATTTTCTTTGATTTCTTCTTTTGACATATAAGGAACCTCTGTTGGTAGGTGTGGACCAACATCAGAGAGTACTTTAACTTTACAAGCACCACAGCTGCCTCTTCCACCACAAGCTGAAGGTACAAATATACCTTGTGAACCTAAGGTTTGAAGCAGTGGTGCACCGCCTTTAACTTTCAATATTTTCTTACCTTCGTTTATGTCGATATCCACTTCACCGTAATTGTTTACTATGCTATCAACAATAGCAATAACAAATGCAAGGACTCCACTTACCAAAGAAACAACAATCGGTGCTATAAATATGTTCATCATCACCACCACCCTTAGGTTCCAAAATTTATTGAACTCTTATCATACCAGCAAAGCCTATAAATGCCATTGCCATAATTCCGATTGTGATTAATGTTATACCCACACCCTTAAGAGATGCTGGAATAGGTGCATTTTCTGTCTTCTTTCTTATGGCTGCTAAAAGTACTATTGCAAGCCACCAACCAATACCACTACCAAGCCCGAAAAAGACAGATTGCATAAATGTATAATTCCTCAATTGCATGAACAACGCAACACCAAGTATGGCACAGTTAACAGTTATCAGTGGTAAGAATATACCTAAGACCATGTAAAGGTTAGGAGATACCCTGTCGATGATCATTTCTAAAATTTGGACAACGGCAGCTATCACGATTATGTATAGAATATACCTAAGATAACCAAGTTCAAAGCTAGTAATAAGATATTTTTCCAAAATCCAATTCAAAGCTGTAGTTATGGTCATGACTAATGTAACAGCCAAACCTAATCCGTTGGAAGATTTTAAATCCTTAGAAATCGAAATGAAAGAACACATACCTAAGAAATTTGTTAACAATATATTACTTGTAAAAATCGATGCAAAGAACAATATGATAGGATTTATATCAGGAGCCATGAATATCCCCCCTCAATCTACTTATTTGAAGATGTGCCTGCAGTTTTCTTTAACTGCATACTCTTAACGAACCATATAAACGAAGCAAGTACAAAAAATGCGCTCGGTGGCATGACCATAATCGTCCACATAGGTACAGCCGATGGAATGATTCGAATACCAAATATTGTTCCAAATCCAAGCAGTTCTCTAAAAAATGCCACAATTACAAGAACAAGCATATAACCAAGTCCTGCTGTAAATCCATCCCAGAAAGATATTAATGGTTTATTACCTTGGGCAAAAGCTTCAGCACGTCCCATGATAATACAGTTTGTTATGATCAAACCTACGTATGGCCCCAAAGCTTTACTGACGTCTGGAAGATATGCTCTTAAGAATATATCCACTATTATTACATAAAAAGAAATGACAAGCACTTGAGTTATCATCCTGACTTTCCGAGGTATAATATTTCGCATTGCTGAGATTGTAAAGTTGGATAAACCTGTCACAAGTGTAACTCCAATGGTCATGATAAGGGTATTTCTCAAATTATTTGTGACAGCTAAGGTAGAACATATACCAAGTATCTGTACAAACACTGGATTCTCAATCCATAGGTTGTTTTTAAATATCTTTCTATATTCGGACATATTAATTCACCCCCAAGAGATTCCTTAATATAGGAATATAACTACTTATTATATTTTCAATAGACTTGGATGTTAGCGTTGCACCTGTTATTGCATCGACCATACCATCTTCTTTTGAATCTGGAACCTTGGTTGTTGAAACGATAATACCGTTTTTTATCGATTCATTTTTAAATTGTCTTTTGAACCAATCTTCCTCTATTCTACCACCAAGACCAGGTGTTTCGTTCTGTGATATAAAATCTATTCCTACTATTCTTGACACATCTTTGTTTACAGCAAGGGCACCCGTGATCGTCCCCCACAATCCACTTCCGCTAAAGATAATTGTGTATATTTCCTCACCATCCACAACTGATTTGTAAAGTTCATATTCTTTAACGTTTTCTTTTATTACTGAAGATTTGAATTTTTCTATTGCTTCTTCGTCAGAAACATACTGTATACCCACAGCGTTCAAAATAGCTTTTATTTTGAAAAGTTCCTGATTTTTCTTCACCATTTGCGCTGTAAACGTATTTAGCCCAGATAAAATGAGCACAAAAAGGAATGTTACACTTATCGTAAAGACAACAGTGTAAGTTTTTCCTTCTCTATTAAATTTCATGCTTTCACCTTCTTTGTACCTTGTTCAGCTTGTTTTGGAGCAATCTTCTTTTTGTCCTGCAAG